>CAYRBE010000118.1:0-7328 GCA_964422345.1 uncultured Dechloromonas sp. | reverse complement strand
TGCTGACATGCCCAATTTTGCAGGAGCGCGTCAAACGCTTACCTAAAGCACTCACTATTTACTCCAGCACCAGACGCGCCACGTCACCACGTGTATGCGGCGCTAGGTCGACCAGTTGACCATGCCAGTATACTTTGACCCCTGGTGCATAGCCGACCACCAATGAAAACGGCCCTTGACCATTCAAATCCTGCGTTACGCCGGGAGCAACACGCTGGGAAAATACTGGCTTGTTGTCACGGTCACGGATCTCAACCCACGACTCCTTGTCCACCGTGAAACGAATTTGCCCTGGCTTTGCATCTGCACCCGAAGCGCTCGCTGGCGCAGGTGAAGCAGAACTGCCAACAGAGTTTTCAACCGGCGCGGCAGGAAGCGACTGTGGGTTCATGATCTGCTGTGGCGTGGCCCCAGGCGGAAAAACCGGCTCACTGCTCGCTGGCTGCACAGCAACAGCGACGGGCTCATCTTTACGTGCTACGGAGTCCAGCAACTCTTGCAAACCATCCCGCCAAGCTGACAAATTACTTGCCAACAAAAAATACGCAAGCGCCGCCAAAACAAGCAAGCAGAAGCCGGCAAACATAACCATGCGATCACGTCCGGAAACTGCACGTCCGGTCTGAGGCATTTGGCTGAGTGACTGCTCATTAACCGCAAGGTTACTAGCCGGTTTAACTAACACCCCATCCAGCAAAGTCATCAAGGGTGTCGGATCAATCTGAACGATTCGCGCGTAGTTACGTACAAAACCTCGAACAAAGGTATTACCCGGCAATGTTCCCCAGTCGCCACTTTCAAGCGCCTCAAGCTGACGTGAACCCAGTTTGAGGGTTTGAGCGACATCAAGCACCGACAAGCCCCGTGCCTCACGTGCTAGGCGCAGTTGCTGACCAACCTGAGGTTGCGGTGCAATAACGGCAATCTCTTCTACAACATCACCGTCGTTTAATGGCTCACTCATTCAAAATTACCCTTCAGGAATTCCTGATACTCCGGAGACCCCGGATACCGGCTACGTAGCTGCGAGGCATAACCGCTCTCAGCAGATTTGTTGCCCGCCTTGCGCTCAAGACGCACCCCCAACCACAATGCCTCAGGGCTCGGTGGTTCCATCATTTTGAGAGCTTCATTCAAATAGACGCGAGACTCTTCGAAAACGCCTCGCATATACAAAAGTTTAGCCAACTGAAAACGTGCAATCACTGCACCATCACGTGAAAGCTGCAAAGCCTGGAGCAAATATTTTTGCGCGCTATCGAGATCTCCTGCCTTAAGCGCACAGGTACCCGCATTGGTGTAGGCCCGATCCGGTGTTTCATACAACGGGCTCTTGAGCGCGTTAAGGAAATAGACTATCGACTGACGCTCTTTGCCAGTTTCGCACAGATACCAGCCATAATTATTATTCACCTCAGGATCACCCGGCGCGATGCTGAGCGCCCGCTGGAAGTCATCCTCAGCCTTCGCATACTCTTTCAATGCGCCATAAACCAAACCACGAATACTGTAGGCTTGGTAATAACTAGAATCTGCCGACAAAGCGATGCCAAGCTCATCCAAAGCGACCGACATACTGCCGCCCTGAAAATACAAAGCCCCCAATTCAGTATGAATTCTTGCCCGGTTTCGAGGGTCATTCGAATTCTGGGTTCGTGAAGCCGTCTGAGGATTATCGAAATTATTTTGCGCCTGAGCAGGAATGCTGCAAATCAACGCCAGACTGATCACTGCGAACCCGCGCAGCAAGAACAATTTGCTCATGTCCTGATCTCCTTAAGAACGACCGTCCGTCCTGCTGTACGCTTTGTCTTATCCTGAACCTGACCGGCCAACTGGCCACATGCGGCATCAATATCATCACCACGCGTTTTACGCGTTGTCGTGATAATGCCAGCTTCCATCAAAATGTCAGCAAAACGCCGAACCCGATCAGACGACGATCGCAAAAACGGCGACCCCGGAAATGGGTTAAACGGAATCAGGTTAAATTTACAATAAACCGATTTAACCAGGTTAATCAGTTCGCGGGCGTGAGCATCACTGTCATTCACACCGGCCAACATAACGTATTCAAAGGTAATAAAGTCACGCGGCGCCTTTTCCAGATAACGCTGGCAGGCTGCCATCAATTCTTTTAGCGGGTACTTTTGGTTAATGGGCACCAATTCGTCACGCAACGTATTGTTGGGTGCATGCAAGGATACCGCGAGCGCCACCGGACACTCATCGCGCAGGCGATCCATCACCGGCACCAGACCAGAAGTAGATACGGTGACACGACGACGGGACAAGCCATAGGCGTTGTCATCGAGCATCAAACGTAATGCAGTCACGGAATTTTCGAAATTGGCGAGCGGCTCGCCCATACCCATCAAAACCACGTTGGAAATAACCCGTTCGTCGCCATGAACAGCGCCGAGCGCACGATTAGCCAACCAAACCTGGCCAATAATTTCCGCCACGGTCAGGTTACGGTTAAATCCTTGCTTTCCGGTTGAACAAAAAGCGCAATCTAATGCACAGCCGGCTTGTGTTGATACACAGAGCGTGCCACGCGTATCTTCCGGAATAAATACGGTTTCAACCGCATTTCCATTTCCGACATCAATCAAAAACTTGCGCGTACCGTCATCTGAAATTTTGTCAGAAACAACGGTTGGCGGCATCACAACCGCCTTTGCCTTGAGTTTTTCTCGCAAACTCTTGGCGATATCAGTCATCGCATCAAAGTCTGCGACACCAGAACGATGAATCCAGCGCAACACCTGCTTAGCCCGGAAGGGTTTTTCACCCTGCGCCGCGAACCAGGCAGTCATACCATCAGCATCAAGATCTAGTAAATTTTGCATCAGCTTCCCATTCCATCACCCCCGCCAATGCGGGAGTTCAGTACACACTGACTCCCCGCTTGCACGGGGAGGATGGATATTTAAATCAACGACCGGCGTAAACGTTCAGACCTGGGAAGAAGAAAGCAACTTCCACAGCGGCGGTTTCTGGAGCATCAGAACCATGCACAGCATTGGCATCGATCGACTCAGCGAAATCTGCACGGATGGTACCCGGTGCAGCTTCCTTCGGATTGGTTGCGCCCATCAGTTCACGGTTCTTGGCGATGGCGTTTTCGCCTTCGAGCACTTGAACCATCACTGGACCAGAGGTCATGAAAGAGACCAGATCCTTGAAGAAAGGACGTGCCTTGTGCACAGCGTAAAATTGACCGGCTTCCTGCTCCGACAACCAAACCATGCGCGAGGCAACGATCTTCAGACCATTGGATTCGAAACGGGAGTAAATCTTGCCAATAACGTTCTTGGCAACAGCGTCAGGTTTAATGATGGAGAGTGCGAGTTCGATAGCCATTTAATTACTCCGCAAAAGCTAGTTAGTTGAAAAACCGGTAATTTTAGCAGATAAGCACCAAAGTTCTCCGGCTCAACGCGGCAACTTTTGTCCCTCGACCAACTGCTCGGCCAGCAGAGGATCACGCAGACTGGAAAACTGCTGAGGAGCGACATATTGAAGCAACTCCTTACCACTCTGATCGACCATGACATCCAGACCAAATTTTGGATAAAGCAGATGAACGCGGGTCGGTGACACAGCAATCCGCTCACCGGGCTCGCCAAATCGTTGAATGATTGTCGCTTCATCCAGATTAACCGTAGGAATAACGCTGAGCGCCTTGATCGGTAAGCGATCAACCACCGCTAGATCATCCGGATGCAAAGTAATTTTGCGCGTCATGCTTTCCATATGCTTGGCTTTCAGCGCACGTTCACGCATTTCGGAAATTGCCTCTTTTGACGTGTCCACCGTAGCAATCACTTTGGCCAGTACGAACCCCAGCGGCACCTGAGCGTAATAAGCCTCAAGCGCACCGACCTCGTTCGGCTCAGCAATAATTGCGATATCAAGTTCGCCGCCCAATCGCTGCTTGAGATCAGCCAGCGTGCTAACGCCCGGAGTCAGCCCAAAAACCTGACTCCGACCCGCGCTATCAATCGAAATTTGCCAGGGCAAACCACTATTGGGATCAACCCCTTCCTGCGTACCGGAGCCAGGAATAAAAAAAGGCAGCGTTAGCGCTGCAATAATGAAAGCGAGCAAATACAGAGCAAATTTCATAAAAATCCATACAAAAACCAAGGCGCTGATTTTGCCATAGCGGCCCGCAGAAACTAAAAAGCCGAACTTGAATATTCAAGTTCGGCTTTTGCTATGCCAAAGAGACGTTAAATCATACCCATCGTCCGTGGCAGCCAGAGTGACAAGTCAGGCCAGTAGGTCACGACCATGAGGAAACACAGCATGGAGAGCAACCACGGCCAGACCGCAACCGTTAGCTCGGTAATTCCCATCTTGGTAATCCCTGATGCGACATAGAGATTCAAGCCGACCGGTGGGTGACACATCCCGACCTCCATATTGACCACCATCAGAATACCGAAATGCACCGGGTGTATCCCCAGCGCAATGGCCACCGGGAACAGGATTGGTGCAAAAATCAGAACAATCGATGACGGCTCCATGAAGTTACCGGCCAACAACAGAATGATGTTCACCGCCAGCAAGAAGGTGATGACGCCAAGACCATTACCCAGCATCCAGTCAGCCAAGGACTGCGGAATGTTCTCGTTGGTCATGATGAAGGAGAACAACATGGCATTGGTGATGATGTAAAGCAGCATCGCCGACATATTGGCCGAATTCAACAAGACCTTCGGTACATCCTTGAGCCCCAGATCCTTGTAGATGAAAACAGCACAAATAAAGGCATACACCGCCGACATCGCAGCCGCTTCGGTTGGCGTAAAGATGCCTGAGTAAATACCGCCCATCACCACAACGATCAACAACAAGCCCCAAGCCGAAGCCCGGAAAGCCTTCCAGCGCTCTCCCCAGGTCGCCTTTGGCTGACGCGGGTAGTTAAACTTCTTGGCGCGATACCAGGTCACTGCACCCAAAACACCAGCCAAAGCCAGACCAGGAATCACCCCTGCCATGAACAGCGCGCCAACTGAGGTATTGGTTGCTACCGAATACATCACCATAACGATCGACGGTGGAATCAGGATGCCGAGTGCGCCTGAGGTGGCAATAACGCCCGCCCCGAACTTGTTCGGAAAGCCTGCTTTAACCATCGCCGGCAGAAGAATCGAGCCGATGGCCACCACCGTCGCCGGACTGGAACCGGAAACAGCAGCAAACAAGGCGCAGGCCAAAACCCCGGCCAGCCCCAGACCGCCATACATATGACCGACCATGCTTGCGGCAAAGTTAATCATCCGCTTCGCCACCCCGCCGTGAGTCAGGAAGTTACCGGCTAGGATGAAAAACGGAATGGCCATGATTTCAAACTTCTCAATACCGGTAAATAGCTTGAGCGCAACCGATTCGAGCGGTACTTGCGTCATGGTAAAGAGAAAGGTCAACACGGTCAGGCCGAGCGAAATCGAGATCGGCATGCCGGTCAGCATGAGAACAGCCAACAGGCTGAAAATCACCAAGGCGTTCATTGCTTATCCCCCTTGCTGTCACCAGCATTTTTATTGGCATCCTTATCACCACCAACCATCTTGTGCTTGAGGTCGTGCATGTGGAGGTTGTCATCCATACCATATGGATTTACATCAGCCGGCGGAACTTCATCTTCCAGACCATCGACATGCCCATGATCGTGATGCGGCAACTCACCCGTTTTGATGAAACCCCATGTAACTTGTAAAAAACGGAAGCACATCAACGAAGTACCCAAGGGAATGGCGCTATAAACCACCCAGGTTGGCCACTCAAGGTCAGGCGTGGTCGGGCCTTCGTAGTTATCGCCGGTATCCAGACCGAAGAACTGAAATATCGCGTAATGAGCGCCGTTTTCCCAAACAAAATGGGACCCCAAAGCAGAAACAACCAAGGTAAACAATGCCCCTGATAGCAGGCCGAAGATAATGAATTTGCTGCGCATGTTGTCGTCAAGGCGGTTGATCAGAACATCAACCCCGACGTGGATGCCAGTGCGCACACCATAGGCAGCACCAAATTTAGCCATCCAGACGAACATGATGATGCAGAGTTCCTGAGCCCAGCCGAAATCGAGCGTCAGCAGCCAGTCCTGCAAACCGGGAATATCGACCCCGGCTAGGTAGCGATGCAGCACTGAAATAAAGATGATGACGGTGGCTGCTCCCATCAGGAAGGTCACCAGCAACTCTTCAATGTGATTGAGTGCTTTATTGATCATATGAAGTTCCCCTTTTTTGAAACGGGGGCCGTAGCCCCCGTATCGATTCTTATAGCGACGACTTACAGACTATCCGGCTTGAAACCGGTGTCCTTGTAAACGTTCTGGATCACTTCCTTGCCAATCCGGCCTTCCATCTTCTGATGCACCGGCATCATGGCCTTCTTGAAGACCAAACGCTCTTCCTTGGTCGGCACATAAACCGCCGTTTTGCCGCTCTTCTTGACTGCGTCGAGCGAACTATCGTTCTCAATCTTGGCAATCTGGTTGGCGTAACGGGTTGCCTGCTCCATGGCATCGTCAAGCTGGGCACGAATATCGGCCGGCAGACCATCCCAGAATTTCTTGTTAACGATCACGGCATAACCGAGATAGCCATGTTCAGTCATCGTCAGATGCTTCTGAACTTCGTGCATTTTCTGGGTATAGAGGTTAGAAATCGGGTTTTCGGTACCATCAACCACCCCGGTTTGCAGCGCCTGATAAACCTCAGAGAAAGCCATTACCTGCGGCATACCGCCAACCGAGCGAATCTGCTCCTCAAGCACCTTGGAAGACTGAATACGCAACTTCTTGCCCTTCAGATCGGCCGGTGACTTGATCGGCGTATTCAGGGAAAACGATTTAAATCCGTTATCCCAGTAACCCAGACCACGAATCCCTTTTGGCTCAAGCTTGGCCAGCAATTGCTTACCCACCGGACCATTAGTCACCTTACGCAAGGCATCGTAGTCACTAAAAATGAATGGCAGGTCAAAGACCTCAAACTCTTTGACGCCAAGCGGGCCGAACTTGGCAAGTGATGGCGCCAGCATCTGGACAGCCCCCAACTGCAAGGCCTCCATTTCTTCCTTGTCTTTGTAGAGCGTCGAGTTGCCATAAACCTCGACCTTGACCCGGCCTTTAGTCAATTCAGCCGCTTTTTTGGCGAACATTTCAGCCGCCTTACCCTTGGGGGTATCGTTAGAAACGACATGGCTAAATTTAATTACGATTGGCTGCTGTGCGTAGGCACCAAGTGAAATGGCACAGGCAAACAGGCCGACGAGAAGCTTGGAAACTTTCATTGTTTTCTCCTCCAGAG
>CAYRBE010000117.1:5707-7417 GCA_964422345.1 uncultured Dechloromonas sp. | reverse complement strand
GCCTTTCAGTCAGATGTTGAAAGTGGCACAGTGCGGCGTTCAGTGATTGAGCGGTTTGTTCGTGATTCAGTGATGGCGAGTGAGATGTTGTCGCGTAATTTACATCTGGCCAGCGAACTGATTAGCAGCTTCAAGCAAGTTGCTGTCGATCAGACCAGTTCGCACCGGCGGCGATTTGCCCTTGATGAAGTCGTTGGCGAAAACCTGCTGGCATTGCAGCCCATGCTCAAGAGTACCCCTTATCAGGTAACGGCTGATATTGCACCGGATCTAAGGTTCGATAGCTACCCGGGACCCTTGGGGCAGGTGCTGGTGAATTTAATCAATAATGCTGTGCTGCATGGGTTTGATGGTCGGACAGAGGGGCGGATTGAGATTGCAGCCGAAGCCGGCGAGCCGGGTTGGGTGACTTTGCGGCTGAGTGATGATGGCTGTGGGATTCCTTTGGCTGATCAGGGCCGGATTTTTGACCCTTTCTTTACAACCAAGCTGGGCCAGGGCGGGAGCGGTCTGGGTCTGCATATTGTGTATAACATTGCGACCAAAGTCTTGGGCGGTAAAATGGTGGTCAGCAGCACGCCGGGCGTGGGGAGCATTTTTACCCTGAGTTTGCCGCTGATCGCACCAGTCAGCACGACAGCCGACGGTGCCTGAGGGCTTTCTGATTTATACGTCGTTGCAATGCGGCAGCGATGATTCCGATTGATTGTGTTACTGAGGTTTGTTCATGAAAAAATCTGGCTTTCATATAAGTACGCTGCTTGCGGCCTTGCTTGTTGTGATTACGCCCGCTGTCGCACAGGAACCCGGCTCCGCGCCGCCATCGGTTTCTTCCGGGGCGCAACAGCCAGCCGCCAAGTCCTTCTCGCAGCAGGAACTGGACCAATTATTGGCGCCGATTGCGCTTTATCCGGATGCTTTGCTGGCGCAGATATTTATGGCGTCAACCTACCCGCTAGAGGTGGTTGAGGCAGCGCGCTGGTCTAAGGCAAATTCGAAAGTGACAGGCAAGGCGCTGGAAGATGCCATGGTCAAGCAATCTTGGGATCCTGCAGTCAAATCGTTGACGGCGGTGCCTCAGGTATTGCAGCAAATGAATGAAAAACTCGACTGGACGCAAAAGCTGGGCGACGCCTTTCTTGCTCAACAGCAGGATGTCATGGATACGGTGCAGGTCTTGCGTGGCAAGGCATCGGCCAATGGCAATCTGAAGACTACCGAGCAACAAGTGGTGAAGACTGAAGCGCAGGGGAGCGAAACAATTTACATCGTCGAATCGGCCAAGCCTGATGTGGTTTATGTGCCGACCTATAGCCCGACGGTTGTGTACGGGTCATGGTGGTATCCGACACCGCCCTATTACATGTATCCACCTTCATATGTCTATGCGCCGGGAGTGGCTTTTGCTACTGGTGTCGTGGTTGGTGCTGCGCTTTGGGGTGGGTGCCGCTGGGGCTGGGGTGGGGGCAGTGTGAACGTCAATGTGAATCGTTATAACTCCTACAATCGAACCAATGTGTCGAGCACTACCTGGAATCATAGCGCCGAGCACCGGGGCGGGGTGGCGTATCGCGATCAGAGCGTTTCCCAGAAGTACAACCGGGGTGACGCGTCTACTTCAGTGAAGGCGCGGGAGGATTTTCGCGGTAAAGCCGAGTCGGGGCGCTCTGAGCTGAAGGGGATGGATAAGGCGGCCTTGAATGATCAGGT
>CAYRBE010000117.1:0-5607 GCA_964422345.1 uncultured Dechloromonas sp. | reverse complement strand
GGCGGGCGTGGTGATGGCGGTCGTAGTGGCGGTGGTCGTGACAGCGCTGGTGCCGGTGGTAGCGGCTTCTCCGGTGCAGGTAATGCGGCATCGACGCGGGAGGCGAGTAGCCGGGGCGGCGCCAGTCGGTCCTCGCCCTCTACTTCCAATTTTTCCGGTGGCGGACGTTCTGCTAGCGGCGGAGGTCATTCCGGTGGCGGTCGTTCTGGCGGCGGTGGTGGACGTGGAGGTGGTCGTGGTCGTTAAGCAAGCACTATCCTCAATGTTCGCGGAGAAAAATATGATGAAATCCAGACTCGCCCTGCACTCACTTCTTGCCGCCCTAGTTTTTTCAGGACTACCGGTTGCCTACGCGGCGCAGCCGACGGTCGCTGGTAAGCAGCTAAATCAACGCCATTTTGATTCGCCGGAAAAAGCGGCTGAAGCATTAAGCCAGGCGGTACGTGCTGAGGATCCTGCTGCCTTGTTGTCAGTTGTTGGGGCTGATTCAAAAGCCTGGTTGTTTAGTGGCGACAGGCAGGCTGATCGCGCTGACTGGCAACGATTTTTAGCGGCTTACGATGCAGCGCATGCCTTTCAACCAATCTCTGATGGCCGTGTTTTGCTTCAGGTTGGGCAGGATGCCTGGCCGTTTCCGGCACCTATCATCAAACGGACGCAGGGCTGGTCGTTTGATACCCGTGCGGGTCGTGAAGAGATATTGAATCGGCGGATTGGCCGTAATGAACTTTCGACGATTCAGGCCTTGCGGGCTGTGGTTGATGCTCAGCGAGAGTACGCGGCGGGTGATCTGGATGGCAACGGCAGCCATGACTATGCCCAGCGCTTTATCTCAACGGCGGGAAAACGTGATGGTTTATATTGGCCAAACGCTGAGGGTGTCGCTGAAAGCCCGCTGGGGCCAAAGTTTGCAGATGCTGCATTGGGCAACAAAGGCAAACCTGCGCCTTACCATGGCTATCACTTCCGTATCCTTAAGTCACAAGGTAAGAGTGCGGCGGGTGGGGCTTATGACTATCTGGTTAATGACCGGATGATCGGTGGCTTTGCTGTAATTGCTTATCCGGCCAAGTACGGTGTTTCCGGCGTGATGACGTTTATCGTTAATCACGATGCTACGGTGTACCAGCGAAATATGGGAAAAACCACCGCCGAACAGGCCGCTAAGGTGCAGCGTTTTAACCCGGATGCAGCTTGGCAGAAAGCTGAGTAATCATATGTTGACCCGGCGGGCCTTGGTGCCCGCCTTGCGGTCAGAATGATTTTTTGATCAGGGTCGGATAAGGCTCAGGCTGCGTCGGCTGGTTACGCAGGCGCGAACTTTCGAGGTCGCCAGCCAGCGACTCGTAATATTCATAACGGTGCGCCCGTTGTGCTTCTGCGTTGCTGCTAAAGGCCGGTTCCTGGTTGGTTGCGGCCGTATTGTCAGCGGCGGGGGGGGGGTTGTGGTGTCGTCGGTAAATTGTATTTGTTGGACTTTACGGCAGCATCCCAACGCCGGTCCAGTGCCTGATTGACTTCTTTGATCGTGATGAAATTATCTTTATTTACATCGATTTCATCAAAAAACTCCGGCGCACGCGGGAATGCTTTATAGGCTGCCTGACGCGATAATTTTCCTGTTTTTCCGGTGTCGGCAGCGCGGAAGCGCTTTTCAAATTCAGCCTGATTGAATTCTCCGGTCGCTGGTGCGGCGAAGGCTGTGCTTGCAATGAATAAAGCAAGCAGCGGGGTAAAGTAGTGAGAGCGCATGGGTGTCCTGAGTGGCGTTTTGCTACGAATTATAGCGGCCCGCTTGCTGGTCGCGATATTTCTTGAGGCACGGGCAGTCGGGCCTTTAGCCAGTCGGTAAATTGGTTTGTCGGCATGGGTTTGGCAAAGAGGTAGCCTTGTCCTTGGACGCAGCCTTCATTTAGTAAAAAGTTGCGTTGTTCTTCGGTTTCGACACCTTCGGCGATCACGTGGAAGCCGAGGCTGCGCCCCATGGCGAGCACTGCCCGGGTGATGGCGACATCATGCGGGTCATCGGGAAGATCAGAGACAAAGCTGCGGTCGATTTTCAGGGTATCAATCGGTAGCTTTTTGAGGTGTGAAAGCGACGAGTAGCCCGTACCAAAGTCGTCGATGGCGATTGAGATGCCCATATCCTGAATTGTGTCGAGCAGTTGTCGGGCGAGTTCCGGGTTGTCGAGTACGCAGGTTTCAGTGATTTCGATTTCCAGCGCAGCGGGGGGCGTCGCGTAGCTTTCGGTGACTTCGCAGAGTAAGCCAATGAAATCGCTACGGAAAAGTTGCGGGCCGGCGACATTGACCCCGATTCTCCCCGGTTGCAGGCCGTCACGGTGCCATTTTTGAATGTCCTGGCAAACCTGACGCAAGACTTGTTCGCCAAGGGGGATGATCAGTCCGGTGCTTTCTGCCAGCGGAATAAATTCAAAGGGTGGAATCAGGCCGCGTGTCGGATCGCGCCAGCGGACGAGTGCTTCAGCGCCCAAAAGCTGGTTGGAGGCAAGGTCGAGTTGTGGCTGATACCAAACTTCAAACTCCTGTTGTTCAATTGCCCGGCGTAGCGCTTGTTCGCTGGCCTGTCGTCGCTGTGCTGCCTCGGTCATTTCCGGGCGGTAGTAGTGGTAAGTGTTGCGTCCGGCGGCTTTTGACTGATACATCGCGGCATCCGCGTTACGGATCAGCAGGTCAGGAGTTTGACCGTCCTCTGGGAATACGGCGATACCTATACTGGTTGAGACCAAGGCGGTGTGATCTTCGATAGAGAACGGGCCTTCAACCGAGTCGAGCATTTTGCGGGCAATATCGACGATGTTTTCGCCATTATCAAGATTGGCAATAACAACGGCAAATTCGTCACCGCCCAAGCGTGCGACTGTGTCTTCAACCCGGACGCAATGCTTGAGGCGCTGGGCGACCTGTTGTAGCAGGACGTCGCCAATCGGGTGACCCAGGCTGTCGTTGACTGTTTTGAACCCGTCCAGATCGAGCACCATTACTGCAACATGATGGTTGTAGCGTCCAGCCCGCTCTATGGCGTGAGTCAGCCGGTCGTGGAACAGCACCCGGTTAGGGAGTTCGGTCAGGGGGTCGAAGTGAGCCAGTTTTTGCAGATCGGCCTGCGAGCGCTTAATCGCCGAAATATCCGAAAACACACCAACATAATTGCTGACTGCGCCGCAAGGGTCTAAAACTGCGGTAATGGTCAGCCATTCCGGGTAAAGCTCGCCATTCTTCCGCCGGTTCCAGATTTCACCCTGCCACAGCCCATCGTTACTGATAGCCTGCCACATGGCACGATAAAAATTAGCATCCTGATGGTCTGACTGAAGTATCCGCGGGTTCTGACCCATCGCTTCAGTCGGGCTGTAGCCGGTGATTTGGGTAAATGCCGGATTGGTCAGAACGATGTTGCTGGCCGGGTCGGTGATCATGATGCCGTCGGCGGTGTTGGCAAAGATGGTTGAGGCTAACTGCAAATCTTTTTCGGCAAGCTTGCGTGAGGTAATGTCGGTCGAAATGCCGATCACTGCAATCACCTCGCCTTCAGGGTCGCGGAGCGCTGACTTCAAGGTTAGATAAGTGTGTTCGCCATCGCTTTCCGGATTGCTTTCCTCTATTGATAGGGGCTGTCCGGTCTCTAATACTGTTCGGTCATTGATCAAATGCTGTTCAGCGACGCTGGCAGGTAGAAAGTCGCTACGCAGATGGCCGATGATTCTGTCGCGGTTATGACCCACTGCTTTTTCAAATTGCTGGTTGCAGAAAAGCAGTCGTCCGTCCCGGTCGAACACATAAATCAGGGTAGGTGCACTATTCACAATTGCTTGCAGCAATTGTTGGCTTTCCTGTGCGGCTGCCTCGATTTTTTGCTTGGCTGCAACGGTCAAACTTAATGTGCTGAATTGTTCTTTCAGTATTTGCTGCCGGCGCAAGAGCTGCCAGCCGAGAATGCCGACCAGCAATGAGTTGATCAAGCCAAACAACAGGTAGTTTGAAGACCAGAGCGAGACACTGGGCCAACCGGACTTCGGGGCGGCGCGCAACTCCCATGTGCCGCCGGGGATATCCATCTTGAGCGCGACGGGTTGCGCTCCTCCGGCGTTTTTGTCACCAAAAACGGTTGCTCCATTTTCTGAAACGATACTTAGATTCAAGTCACTTGCGGTTTTGACGCCACCTGCTTCGAGAACTTTGCCTGCGTCAGCAACGATAGAAATCACGCCCCAGTATTGTTCTTCGGCGTGGCCTGGCGTTTTGACAAAAACCGGGTAGCGCTGGATGAAGCCTTGGCCGCCTTGAACCAGCGCCACCGGGCCGGCCATTACCGGACTTTTCTTTTCCCTTGCTTTAAGAACCGTCGCGTATTGGGCGGGGATGGTGGCATAACGCAAGCCCATTACCGCTTCATTGCCGGCGAACGGGAAAATCTGGCTGACTTGGTCATTGGGCGCGATGACCAGATTGCGAATGGTTGGCGTTTGGGCAATCAGGCGTTCGCCAACCGCCGCGAAAGTTGCGTCAGGAATGCCGCCTTGTGCGGCAACGAGGTGTACGAGACTGTCCGTCGGGCTGAAGGTGCCGCGTAGCACGGTGGCAAGTTGTGACTGAATAAGTGCCATCTGCGCCAGCACGCGGGTTTCAGCATTGGCCCTTTCACGGGCGATATCAAGTTGCGCCAGCATCGTGCTGATCCACAGCCCGATCAGGGTGGCGACTAGGCCAGCGATAGCGGGGGTGAATAAGCGAAGTGGCGATTTGGCGTGCGACAAGGCAATTCCTGATGATGCGCGTTAGCGAATATTACGACGAATTTCAGTCTTTGTTTTGTTGTCGCAAAGGCAGTATCGCCTTGTCATTGCTGGGTTTGCTGTCGGGTTTGTTGCGTTCCGGGCGACCAAAGGTGAAGGTATAGAAAACATCCAGTGCATTGTCGCTACCGGCGCGGCCGATGACTGAAATCTGGCGGGTCAGGCTGACGGTGAGTTTGACGATGCTTTCAGCCTTGCCCAGTGTTTGTTCATAGGACAGCAAGGTGTTGGAGGACAAGCGTTTGCCAACACTGAATATCTGGTTGCCGGTGCTGGCCAGCGTGTCGCTGCTGCTGCCGGCGACCCGGCTGGTTGCTTGGCGGGAGCCGTTGTCGCCGATGTTGCCCTGACGGACGCCGAGTTCATCAATGCCAAAGCTTTGTTTGAGTTGTTGAACGACGCCGCCGGCATTGTTGCCGAGCAGTCCGCCAGCGGCTGACAGCAGGATGGTCGCATCGCCGGCGCTCATTTGCTCCGGACCGTGGCCGAGGACCAGCCAGGCGAGCTTTTCGGTGTCGGGTAGTTCCGGGTCGGAAATTAGTTTGACCACCGGTTTCAGTGCCGTGCCACTAAGCTGCACGCCGGGTTCGACGGAAAGGCCTTTGCGCACGGCTTTGACATCGAGCGCCGGGTTGTCGATCAAACCCTGAAAACTCAGGATGCCGCGCTCGATATCGAGTTGCTGGCCGTAGGCATCAAATTTTCCATCGCGGGTACGAATGCTGCCGGTGGCGCGTGGCAGGTCACGGCCGCTGGCGCGCAGGCGAATGTCGCCGGTCAGATGGCTGCT
>CAYRBE010000116.1:4364-7511 GCA_964422345.1 uncultured Dechloromonas sp. | reverse complement strand
GCAATCCATGCCTTCGGAAATCCCGGTCATCCGCATTGACCCGCGCTATTTCCGCCCCACCGAAGTCGAAACTCTGCTGGGGGATCCAAGCAAAGCCAAGGAAAAACTCGGCTGGGTGCCGGAGATCACGCTTGATGAGATGGTGCAGGAGATGGTGGCGGTGGATCTGGCTGAGGCCAAGAAATTCGCTTTGTTAAAGTTGCACGGGTTTGACACGGCTTTCGTGAGTGAATAGTGACCGTTTTCTGGGTTCGACACAAAAATCGCTGACTGGAAAAAAAGAAAATGAAACTACATCTGGGCTGTGGCAAGAGACATCTCCCCGGCTTTGTTCACATTGATGCCGTTGAGTATCCCCATGTGGATCATGTGGCGACCATAGACAATCTTTCGTTCATCCCTGACGACAGTATTGAACTGATTTACAACTGCCATGTGCTTGAGCACTTTAAACGGAAAGAGGTTGGACGAGTTCTGACTGAATGGCGACGAGTGTTGCAGCCGGGCGGTGTCCTGCGAGTTTCGGTTCCCAACTTCTCTGTTTTGTGCGATATATATCAGCGCTACGGCAAACTGGATATGGTGATTGGCGCCCTGTTTGGCCGAGGGGATTATCTTTACAACATTCACTACAACGTCTTTGACTTTGACTCACTGGCAGATGCGTTGAAGCAAGCTGGTTTCACGAATGTAAGAAACTATGACTGGCGAAAAACAGAACACTCCGCTGTGGATGATTATTCACAGGCCTATATTCCACATATGGACAAAGAGCATGGCATACAGATAAGTCTGAATGTTGAATGCGACAAGCCCTTGTGAACGACCATTGAGGTCAAGTCGTACGGGTGCAATGTGGAAAGCGAAGGTTATCCGATGTTAGCCAAGGTGTCGATGGACCGGATAAGGGACAAGTTCGTACAACTGTTCAAATTGTATGTATTGCGTGATGCTTTTTCATGGAATATAAAGAAATGGTTTGCAATCAGGGGCGATGAGACTCTGCGGCTTGACTATATCCTGGACAAGTCAAGCCTTGTTTTTGATGTGGGTGGGTACATCGGTGACTATGCCGAGAGCATCAACAAAAAATTCAACTGTCAGGTCCACGTCTTTGAGCCGGTTTCGGTTTTTTATAGTCAGTGTGTTGCACGGTTCCTGCATAACCCATCGATTCAGGTTCATAACTATGGATTGTCCGGTGCATCGGGCTGGTTTGAAATTGTGTTGAATTCAAATGAGTCGAGCTTTCACAGAGTGGATCAACCGGGCACCAAGGAACGGGCCGAATTGAGGTCCATTGTCGAAGTTGTTGCCGAACTCGGGATCGACAAGATTGATCTGCTCAAGGTAAATATTGAAGGAGGGGAGTTTGACTTGTTGCCGGAAATTGTTCGATCCGGACTGGTTCGAAAGATCAGGTACATTCAAATCCAGTTCCACAATTTCGATGCGGATGCACCAGCGGCCAGGTCCAGAATCCGCCATGATCTCAGCGCAACGCATCGCCAGATGTGGAATTTTGATTTCGTGTGGGAAAGCTGGGAACTGAATTGACTGCCCAGGGTTGCAAAGCGAGTTTTGTGGGCGAGGGCTTTCGCTCGAACAGCGTCTTCGATCTCGATTCTCCAAGGAACAGAGACAACTGTCTGGCGCCGTTCGCATATTTGAGGGACAAACTGTCAACGATAGGCGTTGAACTGAACTCCCCAGACATGAACGCCGGACTTGAAGTGCAATTTGAACTGCACCTGAACGTTTGCAAGGCGGCCAGTTTCTCATTGCCAAGTTATGTCTTGCTGTATGAGTCTCCCCAGGTCATGCCGATCAACGGAGATGCGGGATTCCTTGAACGATACCGCCGCGTCTTTACTTGGAGAGATGATCTGCTGGGCGATCAGCGCTTCATCAAGTTCAACCTTCCAAACACCATGCATGTCCACGACTCACGGGGGTGGGCTGACAGGTACAAGCTGTGTTGCCTGATCGCCGAAAACAAGTCCATTCGCGGTCCTTCGGTGTTGGAACTCTATTCGGAGCGGGTGAAAACGATCAAGTGGTTTGAGCAATTTGCCCCGAGCGATTTTGACTTGTTCGGCATCGGTTGGGATATGCCAATCGCAGGAAGCGGGCTGCTGAACCGCGCACTAAGAAGACTGCATCGGCATTACCCCGGAATCAGTCCCGCGGCGTATCGGCCTTCTTATCGGGGCCGGGTGGCGAGCAAGCGCGAAACGATGGAAGGCTATCGTTTCAGTATTTGTTATGAAAATGTTCGCGATCTTCCGGGCTATATCACTGAAAAAATATGGGACAGCTTCTTCGCCGGCTGCCTCCCCGTGTATTGGGGTGCGTCAAACGTCACGGCTTACATTCCGGGCGATTGCTTTATCGACCGCCGACAGTTTGCGGATAATGCGGCACTGTACAACTTTCTGGTTTCAATGACCGAGTCCGAATACATTGCTTACCAGGAACGCATCGCGGCATTCCTGACTGGTGACCGCGCACGACTGTTTAGTGCGGAAGCTTTCGCTGAGACCATCGTGAAGACGATTGCGAGTGATCTTGCTACTGCGATCTGAATTCGCCTGGGTGCTCGCCGGTCGTGTCGTGACGGCGCTGGTAGCCATTTCCAGTCTGCGCATCATGACTGCGTCGCTGGAATCGGCAGAATTCGGAATCTACGCTTTGCTCGTCGGATTTCAGGGGCTGTTTGGCTTGTTGCTGATCAGCCCGGTAGGGCAGCACATCAACCGGCATACGCACGCCTGGTCCGACGATGGATCACTTTTCGGTCGCCTTGCCGGCTACAACAGGTACCTGGTTCTGATTGCAGCGGCGACCGCGTTGACAGTGATGTCCTGGTGGATGATTTTCCCGGACCTCGGTAGCTCGGTTGCAGCCACCATTTCGGCCGCGGCAACAGTGTCTGCGGTGGTTTACTTCGGAACCTGGAACGCGACATTGATTTACATATTGAACATGATTGGTCTTCGCGGGAGAAGCGTCCTATGGATGGCGGTGACTTCCGTTTCGGGCTTGATCGTTTCGGTCTGCTTGGTCTATCAGTTTCATACCGGACGGTCGTGGTTGTGCGGACAGGCGGCGGGAATGCTGACCGGTGCGGGCGCTGCCCGACCGGAC
>CAYRBE010000116.1:0-4354 GCA_964422345.1 uncultured Dechloromonas sp. | reverse complement strand
AACACCTTGCTGCTGGATCTACAGACCGTGCTGTCCTATTGCCTCCCGCTGGCCGTCGCCGCGGGTTTCATGTGGCTTCAAAGGACAAGTTACCGATTTTGGGTGGGCACGGTATGGGGCATCGCCGATCTGGGATTGCTGGCACTTGGCTTGAGTATTGCGGCCCAGCTATGGGCCATCGTGGAAACACTGTTCATGCAATTACTGAGCCCCTATTTTTTTCGTCATAGGGGAGACAGGAAATCCAGATCGGACAAAGCATTATTGCTCTCTGATCTTGTTAACGTGGTATGGCCAATCTACGCCGTGCTGGCCGGTTTGAACATCTATTTTTCTTCCTCGTTGGTGGCTGTTCTGGCCGACGAGAAGTACCATGGGGCGGTCGTTTTTGTGATGTGGGGGGTCTTGATCGAGTTCTTCCGCTGCACTGCCAACCTGTGGTCTTATGCGGCACAGATCGAGGGACGCACGCGAAAGGTCATCCTGCCTTACGCACTTGCCACTCTGGTGCTATGGTCTGGCTTGGTGCTTTTTTGTGGCCGTGATGGAAGGGTGGAGTCTTTGTCCGCGGTATTGGTCAGCGCCAGCGCGGTGGCATGCCTTTCGATGGTGATACAGATGCAGATCTTGTTGCCCGTCAAGTTCGACATCGGACGCTGGTTGTTTGCGACCTTGGTATTGGCAATCTGCCTGTCGCTGTCATTTCTGATGCCGCCAAGGGTCGACGGGCTCGCCAACAATATCGGACTGCTGCTTCTTGGATTGATCATCGCAGCCGGGGTCGTTGGGTCCTTGTTGCGCCACAGCTCCGCGCTGGCGCGTCTGCTTTCAGTGGCTTTGCGGGGAGATTGAGGGGTGATTATTGTGCATCTCTCAGGGGGACTGGGTAACCAGATGTTCCAATACGCCTTCGGTCTGGCGACGGCGACCCGATTGGGGATCAGTCTCAAACTGGAGTTGAACGACAGCAGTTTGCATATTCATAACGGCTACGAACTGGGCCGGGTATTTGATATCCGGGCGATGCAAGCCGGTCCCGCAGAAACTGATTCCATCCTCGGATTGCACAGGTTTCAGCTGGTGCAAAGAATCTCAAGCTTGTTAAACCCGCAGGGCAGATTTTATCGGCACTATGTTGAAGAGCCACACTTTCACTTTTCCCCGCAACTGCTGGAAATACCCGATCAGTCCTACATCCGGGGCTATTGGCAAAGTGAGAAATATTTTGCCAGATTCGAGTCAGGTATTCGGGCGTGTTTTGCATTCAAACAACCCCTGCGCGATTTGAACCTGGCAACGGCAGACCGGATTGGCGATGAAAATTCGGTGAGTTTGCATATCAGAAGGAATGACTTCGCCAACAATTCAATCATCAATGAGAAGCATGGGTTGTGCTCGCTTGAGTACTATCGGGTCGCTATTGAATATGTCGCGCAGCGCATTGAGAGACCTGTTTTTTATGTGTTTTCCGACGATATGAAATGGGTGAAGAGCAATCTGGAGATGTCGCATCCGCATTGCTATGTAGAGAACAATACCGGGGCGAATGGTTATATTGACATGCAGTTGATGAGTCTGTGCAGGCATAACATCATCGCCAATAGTTCCTTCAGTTGGTGGGCGGCGTGGCTGAATTCCAATGTCGACAAGATGGTGCTGACTCCGAAAAAATGGTTCCTGCAGGATATCGACACATCCGACCTGATTCCTCAAGGGTGGATTTCTTTATGACAGCTGATGTGGTGGGCAGCTTATGACGCCCTTGTTGTCAGTGCTGCTCCCGGTATTCAATGGCAGTAAGTATCTTGAGGCCGCCGTCCAGTCCATTCTGGGGCAGACCTTCACCGATTTTGAATTCATCATCATTGATGATGGTTCGACGGATGGCACACTGGAACTACTGCAGCGGTTCCGCCGGGATCAGCGGGTGGTTCTGGTCTCCAGGGAAAACAGGGGGTTGGTCGAGACCTTGAATGAGGGTATCCGGATGGCTCGTGGCCAGTGGATTGCGCGCATGGACGCAGATGACATCGCTTTGCCGCATCGCTTTGCAAGGCAACTCCAGTGGATTGAGCATACCGATGCAGATATCTGTGGCAGTTGGGCGCAGTTTTTCGGAACCCGGGACCGGCGTGTGCTTCGACACCCGCAGTCGGATCAGGCGATCAAGATGGGATTGATGTTCGGGACCATGTTTGCCCATCCGACAGTTTTGATCAAGACCACGCTGGCTCGGCAGTTGATGTACGACGGCCGATGGGAAAAATGCGAGGACTACGACTTGTGGGAGAGGGCTGCGCGCCTGAACTGTCGGATGACCAATGTGCCCGAGGTGTTGTTGATGTACAGGCAGCATCCTCACCAGATTTCGAGTCGCGATTTCTTGCGGCAGCAGCAATTCACCCAGCGCATCCGGCACCGCTATGGCGAATTTGTTTCTGATTCCCTCGGGCTCAGACGCGAACTGGTCGAGGAAGTCCTGAAAATTCGCGAAATGGCGATACCGGCGATCGATATGCAGATGGTGGACAGTGCCTTCACGGCCTTGTTGCAGAGCAGCCAGGGCGAGGCGAGGGCCGTCATTCTTGACCACATGACCCGCCTGTATTACCGTGTTGCGGCACAGTCCCCAGGGATTTGCGCGAGATGGCATCGATTGAATGCCCGCTTTGGTTCGACGTCTGCCGTCGATGTCAGGGTGAAGCTGTGGCTGTTAAGGTTATTGCGGGTCCGACCGGGTGGCGGGTGGTTCGAGAGGACAAAAGCGCTGTTTCTGGGGGCTGGCCGTGGTTGAAGGCAAAGTTCCGGTCACGGTCTTGATTCCATGCTTCAACTGCGCGGCGTCGATCAGACGGACCCTTGGTTCGGTGCTTTCGCAAACTGCATGTCCGACCGAAGTGATCCTGATTGACGATGCAAGTTCGGATTCGACAGGGCAGATCTTGCGAGAAATGGCAGACGCCTATCCTGGATGGATCAAGTTGCTGCATTTTCAGAGGAATCAGGGCGTGGCGAGCGCCCGCAACGCGGGATGGCATTGCGCAAGCCAACCCTATATTGCCTTCCTGGACGCCGACGACGTCTGGCACCCTAGAAAGCTGGAACTGCAGCTTGCATATATGCAGGCGCATCCCGAAGTGGACCTGTGCAGTCATCGGCACCGAGTGCTGTTGGATGCCAATGCCAAAGCTGACTGGGGCGTGTCCCGGTTTTCAGCAAGCCGGATCAGCCGCTGGTCCTTGCTATGGGCCAACAGGTTCATCACACCGTCCGTCATGCTGCGCAGGGATATCAGGCAGCGATTTGCAGAGGGGCAACGCTATATGGAGGATAGACTGCTATGGCTGGAAATTGTTTGCGAGGGGGGGCGTATCGATCGACTCGAAACCAAGCTGGCGGCGACCTACAAAATGCCATACGGGTCCAGCGGGTTGAGCTCCAATTTGTGGGAGATGACCAAATCTGACATGGCAAATTATCGCCAACTGCGGGTCGAGGACAAAGTGTCTTGGTTGCTTGGTCACTTATTGGAGTTATTTGCATTGCTGAAGTATGTGCGGCGACTTGCAAACGTCGCTTGCTGGAAAGTTCGTTCCGGCCAAAACGGTGCTGGCCGCCAGGCCTGAGGTGTCATGAGGGATATTGCGCAAACGCTGTCTGAGGACGAGATACCGCAGAAACCGCGTTTTGCGGTGTGCATGGCGGCGTTCAATGGAATGGCGTTTGTGGCCGACCAGATACATTCGATTTTGGAGGAGGAGGAGGTTGCCTTACAACTCTTCATCAATGTTGATCGGTCGACGGACGGCACGGAGGAACTTCTTGCCGGCTGGGCTGCATCCGAGCCACGCATCACCTTGCTTCCATTGGGCAACCATTTTGGCAGTCCCGGAAGGAATTTTTACCGCTTGCTCAGGGACGTGAACCTGATGGAATTTGACTACTTGAGCTTCGCGGATCAGGATGATCTTTGGCATGCCGACAAGTTGTGGCGCGCGCATTGCCTTATCAAGAAACTCGATGCCGCCGCTTACTCGAGCAATTTCACCGCATTTTGGCCCTCTGGCAAGACTTGCCTCGTCAACAAGGCATCACCGCAGCGGAAGTGGGACTATGTCTTTGAATCGGCAGGGCCCGGCTGCACCTACGTCATCCAGCGCAGCCTGGCGATAGCACTGCAGGAACTCGTGCGCCAAGGCGACCGTCGCCTGTCGGCCATTGATTATCACGACTGGCTGACCTACGCCTTTGCCAGGTCACGCGGTTTGTCTTGGGTAGTAGACCCATGGTCCAGCATGCAATATCGGCAGCATGCGAACAACCAAATTGGTGTTAACGCGGGGTGGCGGTCATT
>CAYRBE010000115.1:0-7572 GCA_964422345.1 uncultured Dechloromonas sp. | reverse complement strand
GCGCTTGAAGCCATTAAGGAACTTTCGGTCATAGACTACCTGAGTGGCTGCTACAACCGTGGCTATCTTGATGAAAAATTGCCGCTGGAAATGCTGCGGGCTGAACGTTATGAACGGAAAATTTCTGTCGCCTTTCTCGATATTGACCACTTCAAGCGAATTAACGATACCTATGGGCACGCTACTGGCGATGAGGTTATACGGCTCATTTCGAGGGCGAGTAAGGGGGCGCTGAGGGAAGGGCTGGATTGGATTGCGCGGTATGGTGGAGAAGAGTTTGTGATCGTGTTGCCGGAAACTGGTTTAGCTGAAGCTTGCGGGATTATTGAACGCTTACGCGGAAAACTGGAATCGACAGTTATTCTTTATCAAGATTCGGCAATCTCGATTACCGCGAGCTTTGGCGTCGCCGAGTTTGTCTATGGCGAAAGTTTCGGTGATTTGCTGGTGCGTGCTGACGGTATGCTCTATGAGGCAAAACAAGGCGGCCGTAATCGCGTTTGTCCGGTCAGCTGAATAATTTTCTGGGGAAATTTCGGCGGAAGTACGATAATCCGCGTTTTTCTCAGGCTTCATCATGGCGCTCAAATCAACGATTTTTAAAGTCGAAATTCAAGTTGCGGATCTCGATCGTTCGCATTTTGGCGACTATTCGCTGACCATTGCTCGCCATCCATCGGAAACCGATGAGCGGATGATGGTTCGTCTGCTGGCTTTTGTACTGAATGCCTCCGAAACCCTGACATTTGGCCGTGGGCTGTCGTCTGATGCAGATGAAGCCGATCTCTACGAGCTTGACCCGACTGGGAGTATTGAGCGCTGGATTGACGTTGGTTTACCGGATGAAAAAATCATCCGCCGTGCCTGCAATCGCGCCCGCCATGTCATGGTTCTCAGCTATGGCGCGCGGACGGCTGATATGTGGTGGCAGCAGACCGCTGGGAAGGTGGCTGGGCAGAAGAATTTGCGCGTTCTGGCGCTAAACACGGAGGAAAGTCAGGCGCTGGCCGGGTTAGCCGAGCGCAATATGCGCTTGCAATGCACGATTCAGGATGGTGTGGTCTGGCTGGGCAGTGATAGCCAGCATGTTGAGCTGGCACCGAAAACGCTGTTTCCGTTTAATCTTTGAGTAAGCCGAGAACAAAACCAACGCCCGACATGAGCAGGTCGCCCGCCTCAACGGCATCGCCGGCATCAATCCCCCGTTCTCGCTGACGTCGGGACTTCTCTCTTTCCTGCATGATCAGCACTTCAGCAAAAAGCGTTGGCTTTGCTGGCGTGGTGCGTTCAGATTCGGCCGTTTGATATCGGGCGAGTGCTTTTTCGACGGCTTCAGCATCAAGCGTTGCTATTGGCGCAGCACAATGGCTACAGGCTGATTGCTGGCGAATATCAACTGCTGAACCACATCCCGAGCAGCGAATCGTCCCAACCTGCACGGCCAGTGTCTTAATTTCAGCCGGATTCAATTGCCGGACAAAACCCTTTTCGATCATGAACTGACCAAAGGTGGTGAATCGGCCATGTTTTTGCAGGCAGCGGTGATAATTAAACTTGCCGCCAGTTTTAACCATATCGATGCCATGCAACAGCCGGTCATCGCAGCGCGGGCAGCGTAGCGGCTCGTTCAGTGGCTGGCGTAATTCATCGCGATGTTCATGGAGCAAACGGAAGAGGCTGATGATGCTCCCCGGCGTGATCTGCAGGCTTTCGTGTTCGTCGAACCAGATGCCCTGACAGGGAAAACACAGGTCAAGAATAACCTCGCCGCCTAGCACCCGCTCAAAGCGGTGCTTGGACATTGTTTGCCGGCAGGAAGGGCAGGCGGCGGGCTTCATTCGGTTTTTAGACTGGGCGGATGGTGCCGAGGTTGAGCGTCACACCTTTTTTCATCTTGCCGATAACGTGCATTTCACAGGCTTTGCAGTCGAATTTAAGAATCAGTTTTTCGCTGCCATTGACCAGCGTCATCGGGTCTGACTTCAAATGTTTGACTTCTTTTGGACATAAATTGAAGCTGTAGCGCAGGCAATGGCGGGTGATCATCAGCGACACCATGCCTTTTTCCAGATTTGCCTCGTAGGCGTCGGCGATCAGCTTGACGCCGTGCTTTTCATAGAACTCGCGGGCCTTGGCGTTAAACACGTTGCCGAGGTAGGTCAGTTCTTCCTGCGGATAGGGAACGGGATTGGTCGCAGGCGCAGCCCGAGGCGGGCGTTGGTAAGCGGCTGATCGGGCGGCTTCGAGTTTTTCAGTCGCTTCGCGGCGCAGGGCGTTGATTGCTGCAGTCGGCAGGAACCAGGCTTGTGAAAGCTGGAGTTTGGCTGGTTCGGCGGTAAATATCGTATTGCCGAATTTACCCAGTTGCTCAATTAGCGTTGCCGTGGCGCGTTCAGCATTGCTCGCGGTTTCTTTGCTTTGGGGCAGGTGCACCGTAGCACTCACGCCATCTTCGTCGCTCAGGGTGAGTTTGAAGCCATCTTCAGTCTCAGCGAGCACAGGTTCGATCGCGATACGGCGTTGTGCCGATTCCTTCTCCAGCGCCCGTTCAAAGCTTTGATCGCGGTTGCGGAAGAGGGTCGTTCCTTCAGTCAGTTCTTCAGGAATTTCCAGCGGGAACAGTTTGTTCCCTTCAACCCGGTTGATGCGTAGCCCGACGACTTCGCCATAAGCGTCGTAAAAGCAGACGCCATCACCGTTGTGGAAATCCTCCTCCGCATTGACCGTGAAATAGTTGGCGCCGATTTCCACCACTTCGCCAATCGGGTTGCCGACGAAGGCCGGCGAGTCGAAGGCGCCGATGTCGTCCTGCCGGTCATTGGCAAAATAATCGGTATAGCCCCGGTTGTAAGTCTTTTCCGGCTGCGGCGTGAAGGTGAAGGTGCTGTGGCCGGAGGAGGCGCGTTGGAATTCCGGATGCTCGGTCATCACTTCATCAAGCAGATTGCGGTAATGCGCCGTGATGTTTTTGACGTAGCTGAGGTCTTTGAGGCGGCCTTCAATTTTGAACGAACTGACCCCCGCCTGCGCCAGTGCGAGGATGTTGTCGGTCTGGTTGTTGTCCTTCATCGACAGCAGATGCTGATTTTCGGTAATGGTTTTACCCTTATCGTCGATCAGCGTGTAGGGCAGGCGGCAGGCCTGCGAGCATTCGCCGCGATTGGCGCTGCGCCCGTGATGGGCGTGGCTGATGAAACACTGGCCGCTGAATGCAACGCAGAGCGCGCCGTGGACGAAATACTCCAGAGCGACATTGGTTTGGCGGGCAATGTCGGCGACTTCATTGATCGACAACTCACGGGCCAACACAACCTGAGAAAAGCCGGCATCTTCCAGAAACTTCACTTTGGCCGGGTTGCGGTTGTCGGTTTGAGTGCTGGCGTGGAGCTGGATTGGTGGCAGGTCAATTTCGAGCAGCCCCATGTCCTGAACGATCAGCGCATCGGCACCTGATTCGTAAGCCTGCCAAACCATACGGCGCGCTTCTTCAAGTTCGTCATCGCGCAGGATGGTATTCAGCGCGACAAAAACCTTGGCGTTGAAACGGTGGGCATGGCGGGCCAGGCGTTCGATATCGGCGAGTGTATTGCCGGCATTGGAACGGGCACCAAAGGCCGGGCCGCCGATATAGACAGCGTCGGCACCATGATTGATGGCAGCGATACCAAAGTCGGCATTTTTCGCCGGGGAGAGTAATTCAAGCGGGTGATTGGGGCGGGTCATTTGGTCTTAGTACGCAAAACGGGGCGCAAGTTCTTCAATATTGAATTCACGCAGGATGGCTTCGGCGCGTTCGCGGGCATTTTTTCGGGGCGGGCCTTTTTTGGTCGCGATGATCAGTTCGTTCTTCATTGAATGCTCCCAGCCGACCAGCTCGGTCACTGTCACCTGATAGCCGTGGGTTTCGAGTAACAGGCAGCGCAAGACGTTGGTCAGGTGGCTGCCCAGTTCGCGAGTGTGAATCGGGTGGCGCCAAAGTTCGGAAAGTGAGGTTTTGGCCAGGGATTCGTTCTTGTTGGCCCGCATGGTGGCGGCGACTTCAGCCTGGCAGCAAGGGACTAGCACGATGTGTTTGGCCTGCTTGGTCAGGGCAAAACGGATGGCATCATCGGTTGCCGTGTTGCAGGCGTGCAGGGCGGTGACGACATCAATTTGAGCGGGCAGGGTAGTGGCGTGCGTTGATTCTTCAACCGTAACGTCAAGAAAACTCATGCGATCAAAACCTAGCCGCAGGGCAAGTTCGCGGGATTTCTCAACCAGCTCTTTGCGGGTTTCAATGCCGTAGATATGACCAGCTTCCTTAGCCTTGAAATAAAGGTCGTAAAGGATGAAGCCCAAATAGGATTTTCCAGCACCGTGGTCGGCCAGGCTTTGGGCGTCAGCCAGCAATGGCTCGATAAACTGATAGAGGTGATAAACCTGTTTCAGCTTGCGGCGGGTGTCCTGATTCAATTTGCCATCCCGGGTCAGGATGTGGAGTTCCTTGAGCAAGTCAATGGATTGACCGGGACGGATTTCCGGAATGTCGGTAGCGGCGTTTTGCTTTTTCATAGGGTGAGATTATCGCATTCATTGATCTATCACTTTCGTGTCAACCGAATTGAAAGTGCATCGTTATTAGGCTCATGGTGATCAAACACCGCACTTATAACGGAGAGACAAATGGGCAGTTTGAGCAACGAATCCTTCGAACAGTTTCTGGATTCCCTGAAGAATGCCGGTATCACGATTTCCAACGAAGCCGAACTCCGCGAACGGCTGGCAGAAGCTCAACGCTGGCGTTTTGCCTTCCAGACCCTAGCCGCTAACGGCAAGCTCCTCGGCATCAGTTTTGAGGATCACTCCGAAGGTCGCAACGAAGCTGAAATCAACCGTGCATTTAACGATTTCCAGTTTTCAGAAAGTAGCAAAGCAGTTTTCTCAGCCAACCTGAAACACTAAAATTTCCGTTGCTCTGCGCTGGCAGGGTGACAAAAAGAAACGGGCGCCAAGTGGCGCCCGTTTTGCATTGGCATTATCCAATTTGATCGCTTAAGCCTCGCTTGCCTCCTGCGGCAACAAAATATTGAGCAGAACAGCCAGTACCCCGCACAGACTGATTCCTTGTAGCGAGAAACTGCCAATTTCCACGGCGAGGCCGCCAATGCCCGTAACCAAGGTAACTGACACAATGCAAAGGTTGCGAGGGCTGGAAAGATTGACCTTGGCGTCAAGCAAGGTTTTGAGACCAATACCAGCGATTGAACCGAATAGCAGCACCATGATTCCCCCCATGACAGGCATCGGAATGGTCTGCAGAAGTGCGCCAAACTTCCCAACAAACGCCATCAATATTGCGAAACAGGCAGCCCAGGTCATCACTGCGGGATTGTAATTTTTGGTCAGCATGACAGCGCCAGTAACTTCGCCATAGGTGGTCACCGGCGGGCCGCCAAACAGGCCGACAACATTGACCGCCAGACCATCACCCAGCAGAGTGCGATGCAAGCCGGGGCTTTCCGTGTAGTCTTTACCGCTGACTGAGCCGATGGCAAGAATGCCGCCTACGTGTTCAACAATAGGCGCGATGGCAACCGGGATCATGAACAGAATGGCTGCCAGATTAAATTCTGGGGTGCCGAAGGCGGGCATGGCAAACCATGCAGCATCATTTACTTTGGTGAAGTCGACAATGCCAACCAGCAGCGAAGCGATATAGCCAATTGCAACGCCAATCAAAATAGGCACCAGCTTGAGTAGGCCGCGCGCGCGAATCGCCGTCAGCATGGTGGCAAGGAGCGAAATTGCGGCAATTGCAATGGCTGTCTGGTAAGGGACCACTTGTTGATCACCCGCTTTGCCCGTCGCCATGCTGACAGCAACCTGAGCCAAACCAAGGCCAATAACCATTACCACCGGCCCGATAACAACGGGCGGTAATAGTCGATGAATCAACCCTATGCCCCGCCATTTAACCAAGGCCGCCGCAACGTAGTAGAAGAAACTGGCGGAGGCGAGTGCTCCCAATGTTGCCGGCATGCCCCAGGTTTGCACCGAGTAGATCACCGGTGCAATGAAGGCGAAGCTGGAACCCAGATATATTGGCACCTGTCGTTTGGTACAAATCTGAAAGATGAGCGTTCCGATGCCGGCACCGAGTAAGGCTAAACTTGGATTGAGCCCTGTCAGCAGAGGAACCAGAACGGTTGCGCCAAAGGCAACGAAGAGAATTTGTGCGCCAGAAAGTGCAGTGCGCCAGCTCGGGTCCGGGGATGTAATCATGCTTCTTTGGTGCCAAAAATTTTGTCACCGGCATCACCTAGGCCGGGGATGATGTAACCATTTGCATCCAGGTGGTGATCAATCGATGCGGTGTAAAGCTGGACATCAGGGTGCGCCATTTCCAAGGCTTCAATGCCTTCGGGGGCCGCAACCAGAACCAGTGCCTTGATCTGGCGACAGCCTTTGCGTTTGAGCATGTCGATCGTGGCAATTAGCGAGCCACCAGTCGCCAGCATCGGGTCGATAACCATTGCCAGCCGTGCTTCGAGCTGATCAACCAGTCGTTCAAAATACGGTTCGGGCTGCAGGGTTTCATGGTTGCGGGCGATGCCTACAACGCTCACCTTGGCATTCGGGATCAGGTCAAGCACGCCGTCTAGCATGCCGATACCGGCTCGTAAAATCGGTACGACTGTGACTTTCTTTCCTTTGATTCGGTCGATCTCGACGGGGCCGGCCCAGCCATCAATTTGCGTGGTCTCAAGCTCGAAGTCGGCGCAGGCTTCGTAAGTCAGCAGGCGAGTAATTTCTGAGGTCAATTCACGGAATTTTTTTGAACTGATACCGGCTTCGCGTAACAGGCCAACTTTGTGGCGAATAAGTGGGTGGCGAACTTCAATAATAGGCATTTGGGCTTCCTGTTTGGTGCAGTGCTACACCCCAAGGGTGCTTCCTGCGGGGCGCGGTGTACTAGGCAAATTACGCAAAAACCATTTTGCTGCAATTTCTGCCGGATCATCAAAACTTTCCAGCGTATGGGTTTGATGTGGGCAGATGAGGTGTGGTTGTGCTCTGGCGTAGTTGGTTTTTCCCTGCGCATCGTCAGATTCAAAAAGGCTGAGTAGTGGCGCAGCAAGCAATTTGAGCGATTGTAATCCAGCACGATCAATCATCCCCCCGTGGCAAACCACTACCTTGACTTGCAGATCGCGCTGGGCGCTGGCACGGATGGTGGCGGGAGATGTGTCTCCATTGGCAAAGATGGCGATGGGCAGGTCAACCATATCGTGGTCGTGCCGGGTGAGATCAAGCAGATCGAGCAGGCGTTGGGTCAGGCGTGGGATGTTTTGGGTGGCATCCGGAAACTGGATTTCGTGGGCCGAGAGGAGTTCGAATGTGAGCGTGGCAAAACCGTGTTGATTCAGTACCGCAGCGTACTCAAGATCAACCGGAGCGTGGTGTGCGCGGGCGATGATGATTAGCCCACGGGCTTCATCTGGGCGTTCAAGCTGGCCGTGTAGGGGGCCGCTTGGAGTATGAATACTGATGCTGCGGTTAATCATGTTTTTAGCTTGAAAGTCTGATCGGGAT
>CAYRBE010000114.1:5915-7580 GCA_964422345.1 uncultured Dechloromonas sp. | reverse complement strand
CCCCCTCAGCACGCTCACAAGTCGTTGCAGTACTGCAACAGGATTTTTATACACAGTTTATTAACAATTTTAGAGAGTCATCGTATGGACAACTTGTAGGCGAACTGTGGATCGACTGTGAATCCATGCAATTCTTCCCGTATCGTGGGTTGCATGCCTGTTGATATGCTTTAAACCCTTGATGATTCGCTATATTCTAACCAAAACCAGGCCTATTCCGGTTGGCAAGTTAGTATCCGCACACATTAAAAAACCAGAAAGACAGGTAAAAATATTTTTTCACCTGTCTTTTTGAGGCCAAAGCTGCAACCCCCTGGAGACCTAGCGCCCGCTTCGAATCACGGCGTATTGCGCCCATTCGCCGCGTCGAAACAGCACATTGACAGCCTTGTTCTTGTCGAGTTTTGCAAGCGCTGCTTCAAACTCTCTGACACTGGTGACCTCGAAATTACCGATTTGAATGATGACATCGCCCTCGCGTAAACCAGCACGCGCTGCCGCCTCCGTCGCGGCATCGACCTTGACACCGCCCTTGATCTTGAGTTCCTTCTTGCTGGTTTCAGTCAACTCGCTGACCGACAAGCCGAGCGCCTGGCCAGCGTTGGACCCCTTGGCCTTTTCTTCCTTCTCTGCCGGTTTCTTGACTGGCTTGTCGGCGTCAATCTCTGCGATGGTGACGACAAGTTCTTTGGAACCGCCACGCCGGAATACCGTCAAGCTGCTGCGCGTTCCAGGTTTGGTTGAGCCCACCATGCGCGGCAGATCGCTGGACTTGTCAACCACTTTGCCGTCAAACCGGGTGATGATGTCGCCAGCTTCAACCCCTGCCTTCTCGGCCGGTGAGCCACTCTCCACTGATCGCACCAGGGCGCCTTGAGGCTTGCCCAGTCCGATGGACTCAGCCACCTCCTTGGTGACATGGTCGATCTGGACCCCAATGCGACCGCGCGAGACACGACCCGTCGCGCGCAACTGCTCGCTGACGCGAACCGCCTCGTCCATCGGAATGGCAAAAGAGATCCCCATCGATCCGCCGGAGCGGGAATAGATCTGACTATTGACGCCGACCACTTCGCCTCGCATATTGATCAAAGGTCCGCCTGAGTTGCCGGGGTTGATGGCGACATCAGTCTGGATAAATGGCAGGTAGTCGCCCGTGTCACGCTGTTTGGCGCTCACAATGCCAGCAGTCACAGTGTTGTCCAGTCCAAACGGCGAGCCAATCGCCATGACCCATTCACCGACCTTGAGTCGACTCACGTCACCAACTTTCACCGCTGGCAAGCCACTGGCCTCGATCTTGACCAGTGCGATATCGCTGCGCTTGTCGGAACCCATGATCTTGGCTTTGAATTCGCGCTTGTCGGTCAGAGTCACAAAGACTTCGTCTGCACCTTCGATGACGTGCGCATTGGTCATGATCAGACCATCTGCAGACAAGACAAAACCGGAGCCCACACCCCGAGGCTGTTCTTCCTCCTGCTGCTGCGGACGCTTCGGATGGGGTGACGGCTGTTGGCGCGGCACGTTAGGCATAGGCAGGCCAAAACGCCGAAAAAACTCGAACATTTCGTCCTGACCGCCACCGTCAGGCCCACCTCTGGCAGCAACCTTTTCAAGAGTCCGAATATTGCGTTCTTGAAAGGCCGCTTTTGGGCTTATGGA
>CAYRBE010000114.1:799-5898 GCA_964422345.1 uncultured Dechloromonas sp. | reverse complement strand
CAGGTCGGTAAAGTCCGGCAAGGTCCGCTGCTGTGCCTGCGCAGCACTGAACGGCACGAAAGCGACAACCGCCGCGATGCTGCAACCAGCCGCGAGAGACCAGACCTGCAGTCTTTTCAAACCGAATGGAATCATCATCAACCTTTCTCTGAAAAAATCAACAAAACCACCAAATGGGGACTCATTGGCTGCGCTCAAGACCCGACACACTGCCCCCGTCTGCAGAAAACACCGCATTGCGCAAAGCATGCCAGTTGATCGCAGCCGTGCGGCGCTCCAGCCAAAGCCATCTGCGGCCACCCTCTTCTGAGTGCAGGCACAACAGCAGCCACCCTTGCAAATCCAGATGAACGCTCACTGGCCCACACAGACAGCGATCCAGCACGTTGAGCCTCCAGCTTTGCCCGTCCCACTGCAGCTGGCCTCTCGGAGAACACCACCAGTTGCGAAAGGCGGCAAGGCTGGCCAGCAACAGGACAAGCGCGTAAAGCCACTGTGACCACGATTCGGGTGCCGCCTGCATACGCCAGAACCAGCCAGCCAAGGCTCCGGTCAAACAGCTCGATCCAAGCAGCCAGGCATGAAGGGCCGACCGCCCCACCGGGTAAGTAACCGCCGGCGCCTTGTGCATGCTGAACCGCGTCTGGTTGCGACTGAAAAATGGGCAATCAAGAAAGCTTCAGGGTGCTCGCTTGAACACAAGTGAGCCATTGGTGCCGCCAAAGCCGAAGTTATTCTTCAGGGCAACATCGATCTTCATGTCGCGCGCGACATTGGCGCAATAGTCAAGATCACACTCGGGATCCTGGTTAAATATATTGATCGTCGGGGGGCTCTTTTGGTGATGCAGGGCCAGCACGGTAAAAACCGACTCGATACCACCGGCACCACCCAACAAATGGCCCGTCATCGACTTGGTGGAATTGACGACGATCTTCTTTGCATGATCCCCCAGTGCCGCCTTGATGGCATTGGACTCATTGAGGTCTCCGAGCGGGGTCGACGTGCCGTGGGCATTGAGATAGTCGACCTGGTCTGCATTGACGCCCGCATTGCGCATGGCGCCCAGCATGGCGCGCCGCGGACCATCAAGATTCGGCGCCGTCATGTGGCCGGCGTCCGCACTCATGCCGAAACCAGCCAGTTCGGCGTAAATCGTGGCGCCCCGCGCCCTGGCATGTTCGTACTCCTCCAGGACCATCACACCAGCACCTTCTCCCAACACAAACCCATCGCGATCCCTGTCCCAAGGGCGCGAGGCAGTCTGCGGATCATCGTTGCGCGTGCTCAGGGCGCGCATGGCGGCAAAGCCCCCGATGCCAAGCGGTGAAACAGTGGCCTCAGAGCCACCCGCCACCATCACATCGGCATCACCGTACTCAATCATGCGGCCGGCCTCACCGATACAGTGCAGACCGGTCGTGCATGCTGACACGATGGCCATGTTCGGCCCCTTGAAGCCAAAACGGATCGCCACCTGCCCGGCGATCATATTGACGATCGTAGCCGGTACAAAGAATGGCGAAATGCGACGTGCGCCTCGTTGCAAAAATTCGGCGTGCATGTTTTCGATCATCGGCAAACCACCGATGCCCGAGCCGATCAAGCAACCAATGCGGGTTGAAAATTCATCAGTCAGAGCCTCCTGGGTCGGCAGATTGGCATCGGCAATCGCCTGAGCAGCCGCCGCAACGCCAAAATGAATAAAGGCATCCATCGTTCGCGCTTCTTTGGAGCCAATGTAGGAATCCAACTGAAAATTCTTCACTTCACCTGCAATCTTGCAGGCGAAGGTTGACGCGTCGAACTTTGTGATCAGGTCAATGCCGGACTTGCCAGCAATCACATTGGCCCAAGCGTCGGCCACCGTGTTACCCACGGGACTGACGCATCCCAATCCTGTTACAACAACGCGACGGCGCGACATGGCAAGCTACTTACGCCTTTTTATGCGTATTCGCGTAGTCAATGGCGTTTTGTACGGTCGTGATCTTTTCTGCGTCTTCGTCTGGAATTTCAATTCCAAACTCGTCTTCCAAAGCCATAACCAGCTCGACGGTATCGAGAGAGTCGGCACCCAGATCAGCCACAAAGGCTTTTTCACTGGTCACTTGTGACTCTTCAACGCCGAGTTGTTCGGCAATAATTTTTTTCACGCGTGCTTCGATATCGCTCATGGGTTCCCTCAGAGGGTTGTAAATGGATCCGCGATTTTAGCCGGCCTTAGAGATGATTCCCTAATCCGACTGCCGAACGGATCAATCGGCTTACATCAACATGCCGCCGTTCACATGCAATTCCTGTCCCGTTACATAGCCGGCCTGGGGTGAAGCCAAAAACGCAACAGCATGCGCGACGTCCGATGGTTTGCCAAGATGACCCAGGGGAATCTGACCAAGCAAGGCTTTGTGCTGCTCTTCCGGCAAGCCTGCGGTCATGTCGGTTTCAATAAAGCCCGGCGCCACACAATTGACTGTGATGTTGCGTGAACCGAGTTCACGTGCCAGCGCACGGGTCATGCCGGCAACGCCTGCCTTGGCTGCAGCGTAGTTAGCCTGCCCCGGGTTGCCCGAGGCGCCAACCACCGAGGTGATGCTGATGATTCGACCATAACGTTGCTTCATCATGGTCCGCATGACCGCACGACTCATTCGAAACACGGCTTTGAGATTGGTGTCCAGCACCGCATCCCACTCTTCATCTTTCATCCGCATCGCCAGGTTGTCACGGGTGATGCCTGCGTTGTTGACCAGCACATGCAATCCGCCGTACTCCTTGACGACAGACCCAATCAGGCTTTCTGCAGCCTGCGCATCGTTGACATCCAGCGTCCTGCCGCTGCACCCGGCAAAGGCCGAAAGCGCCTGGGCAATGTTTTCTGCTCCGAGGTCGGTTGTCGCCGTGCCAATCACTTTAAGCCCGCGCTTGGCCAGTTCCGATGCAATGGCTGCACCGATGCCGCGTGACGCTCCAGTGACCAGAGCCACCTGCCCTTCAAATTTCACATCACTCATGATCAGTACCCAACAATTCTTCTTTCACAAGCGCAAGGGACGCCGGATCCAGCAACGCAAGTCCGCTCAGTTCCGGATCGATGCGCTTGACCAATCCAGCCAGCACCCTGCCAGGCCCGCATTCAACCACACAGGTCAATCCCCTGGCCTTGAGTGCCTGTACGCACTCGACCCAGCGCACGGGTCCAAACGCCTGGCGGTACAAGGCATCCCGGATCCGGTTGGCGTCTACCTCAACACTGACATCAATATTGTTAATCAAGTCGATTTGTGGCAGCGCAAACTCCATCTCCTGAAGTCTGAGGCGAAGTTTTTCGGCTGCCGGCTTCATCAAACTCGAATGAAAGGGTGCTGACACCGGCAACGGCAGCGCCCGCTTGGCGCCTGCTTGCTTCAATTCATGGCAAGCCTTTTCGACCGCCACTTTGCTGCCTGCAATCACGGTTTGCATTGGGTCATTGAAATTGACTGCTTCCACCACTTCTCGCGAATCTTCGCCAAAACCAAGCGTCACATCGGCACACAGCGCTACGACCTTAGCCGCATCCATACCCAAAATAGCGGCCATCGCACCCACGCCAACCGGTACCGCTTCCTGCATCGCCCGGGCCCGCAAACGAACCAACGGCGCGGCCTGACTGAGCGTCAGGACACCGGCTGCGACCAAAGCCGAATACTCACCCAGTGAGTGCCCCGCGACTGCCACAGGCAGCGTGCCGGTCTCCGCCACCCAAACCCGATAAGCTGCCAGTGCGGCGACCAACATCACAGGTTGCGTGTTCGTTGTCAGCGCAAGCGCTTCCTTGGGCCCGCTGTGGATCAACTCCGCCATGTCTTCATGCAGCGCATCCGATGCCTCCCGGAGCACTTCAATGACTACCGGGTGATCGCCCCAAGCGTCCAGCATGCCTACGGACTGGGAGCCTTGACCAGGAAAAACAAAAGCGAAAGGTTTCATGCCGGATAGGAACTCATAAATTACAGATGCAATAGGACCGCACCCCAGGTGAAGCCACCGCCGACTCCCTCGAGCAAAAGCAGTTCACCGGGCTTGACCTTTCCAGCGCGGACTGCGCTGTCCAGCGCCAACGGAATCGATGCAGCAGACGTGTTGCCATGCTGGTCCACCGTGACCACAACCTTGTCCATCGGCAACGCGAGCTTCCTGGCTGTGCTCTGCATGATCCGTATGTTGGCCTGATGCGGAATCAGCCAATCAATATCCGATGTCGTCTTGCCGGCTTTCGCCAAGGTGGCGCGAGCCGCCTCGTCCAGCACGGCAACCGCCAGCTTGAACACCGCCTTGCCGTCCATCTTGAGCAAGGGGTCGCCCAGCACCTGACCGCCGGACACTTGCCCTGGAACACACAAAATACCCGAGTACTTGCCATCAGCGTGCAGATCACTGGCCAACAGTCCCGGAGTTTCAGACGCTTGCAGTACCACCGCGCCAGCGCCGTCACCAAACAGGACACAAGTGGCCCGGTCCTTGAAATCAAGAATACGGGAAAAAACCTCTGCTCCCACCACCAACGCCCTGCTGGCAGCACCGGTTCTGATCATCGCGTCAGCAATCGTCAATGCATAAATAAAGCCACTGCATACTGCCTGCACGTCAAAGGCGGGACAGCCATTGGCCCCCAATTTGTTCTGCAGGATGCAGGCCGTCGAGGGGAACACCATGTCGGGGGTCGAAGTGGCGACAATGATCAAATCCAGATCTTTGGGCTGGCACCGGGCCGCCTCCAAAGCGCGCCGCGCCGCCTCCAGGCCCAAGTCACTGCTGCAGACATCGGGTGCAGCAAAATGACGTGCCCGTATGCCAGTGCGCTCAACAATCCACTGGTCCGAGCTTTCCACCCCACGCGTGGCAAGGTCTGCCACCAGTTCGGCATTGGTCAGTCGGCGCGGTGGCAGGTAGCTGCCAGTACCGATGATGCGTGAATAGGGCTTCATGAATCAGTCGAAGGACGCGGCGGCGCACTGTAGCGTTGGCGCAACCGCACCCATGAGTGGTGCCACGTGGGCAATTCGAGCCTGCACACGATCCAGTAATTGATGTCGGGCCGCTTCGTAAGCCCTGGT
>CAYRBE010000114.1:0-789 GCA_964422345.1 uncultured Dechloromonas sp. | reverse complement strand
CTACGTCTGGGACTACCGCACCCAGGACGACTTGGCGCGACGATTCCAGACAAACGTGAATCTATCGTTGTAGCGCCGGTGATCCATCCGCTTCTTGAGCGCAGATATGACCGGGTAGGCGGCAAGGGCCGCAAGTTTTGTGAACATATTGCGCGAAAACTCGATCTTCAGAAAGTCGACGATCATGGTCGCCAGACCCTCGCTGGCTTTTAAAGCCACATTGCCGACAAAACCGTCACAGACCACGATGTCTGAAGTGCCTTTGAAAATGTCGTTACCCTCGACATTGCCATAGAAATTGAAATCCCCGGCTTGGGCTGCGGCGCGCAACAGTTCCCCTGCCTTCTTGATGACTTCATTGCCCTTGATCGATTCTTCACCAATATTGAGCAAGCCTACTGTCGGATTTTCAACACCGTTCAAAACCGAAACCAGGGCCGATCCCATGATTGCAAACTGCAACAGGTGCTCCGCCGAGCAATCAACGTTGGCACCCATGTCAAGTACCGTCGTGGCCTGACCCTTGGCGTTCGGAATCTGCCCGGCGATGGCCGGCCGGTCAATACCATCGAGTGTCTTGAGCAGGTAGCGGGAGATCGCCATCAGCGCCGCAGTATTACCAGCGGAAACAGCCGCCTGTGCCCGGCCATCCTTGACTTGCTGGATGGCAACACGCATGGACGAGTCCTTTTTCTTCTGCAGTGCTACTTCGAGCGAATCATCCATGCCAACAACCGCGGTCGCGGTCACGGTCGTCCCCCGTGCTTGGGAAAACCTGTCTGACTTGTC
>CAYRBE010000113.1:3244-7612 GCA_964422345.1 uncultured Dechloromonas sp. | reverse complement strand
GCCTTGTCACCGCAGGCAATTGCCGAAGCGCTCGCGACGGCGAATACGGCGGCCAGTAGTACAGAAATTACTTTTTTCATGCACGTCTCCTTGAATGAACCACGCTGGTTTGATTAACTATAGCAATCTTGGTTCAAAATGCCAGCGTGCGCGAACAAATCATACATCTCCACCGCAATGCCCCGGCAAAGCCCGCCGAGGGGCAGCCCTGCAATGGTTGCGGTGTGTGCTGCGCGCTGGAAACCTGCCCAGTTGCGCGGCTGCGATTTTTGCAATCCGTCGGTCCCTGCCCGGCGCTGGTGTGGTCAGAGGAAGAAACTCGCTACCATTGTGGTTTGTTGCTCAAGCCGAGCCAATATTTCAGTTGGCTACCCAAGGTGGCTGAGTCTGCGGCACGTCGCCTGATGGCTCGCTGGATTGCTTCTGGGGTTGGCTGCGATTGTGATGCGGATTCACAAACCTAATCGAGCGCGATCCATTGGTCGAAGCTGGCGGCCTGACCATGGCATACACCTGCGGCATCAATTAAATTCCACACCACAGCTTGGTCGATTTTAAAACGTCGTCCCGTTGCAGAAATCCGGATGCCAGCGTAATCATCGATATAGCCATCACGGCTGACTCGTTCAAGTAAACGCGCTCGCTCTTCGCGCAACAGGGGTTCGGCAGAGAATCGTGAGGGCAGGCGAATGAAGTCTGTAAACGACATCTCAAAAGCCTGAAGTGCTAAACGGTTTCCGTAGAAGAATATTGGATCATCTTCAGTGCCATGCGCCACGATGACCCGTGGTGCTTGCCACAAAGCGCGCCCAATATCTTCCGGCGAGTCTATTAACGGCTTGCCAAGCAAACGGTGGTGGCTTTCAGCGATCAGCGGCAAGCGCACCAAGGTCTGATCAGATAGTTCAGGAAAATCGATCACCGTAGACGTTACAGGGCGCTATCTAAGGTTTAAGTTTTAGCGAAGCAAACGCGGTTTCGACCATTCTGCTTTGCCTCGTAGAGCGCCTTGTCAGCTCTGGCCAGTAGATGCTCGTGGCTGCTGTCCTCGTCACGCAAGATGGCGACACCAAACGAGCAAGTCGGACTGAGTTCGGCGTCGCCATCTTCTGAACCGGTTTCGATTACAGCAGTTTCGATCAGATGACGAATCCGTTCTGCGACTTCCAGCGCGTTTATCGCATCGGTTTCCGGCAACATGACGGCAAATTCTTCGCCCCCCAGTCGTCCGATGAAGTCTTCTTCACGTAGCGTTTGGCCGCATAGTCGAGCCAGTGCGCGCAAGACTTTGTCACCTGTGGCGTGGCCAAACCGGTCATTGATCGACTTGAAAAAATCAAGGTCCATCATGATCACCGCCAGGCTTCGCTTATGGCGAGAGGCGCGGGAGTATTCGGATTTCAGGCTGTCCATAAAGCTGCCGCGGTTCGATACCCCGGTCAAGTCATCGGTCGTGGCGCGGCGACGCAACTCGGCTTCCATGCGCTTGCGCTCAGTAATGTCGCGTGCGGAGGCCCAGATCAGGCGTTTATTTTCTACGGTAAAAGCAGCAGAAGAAACTTCAGCATTCCACAGCTGGCCTTTGAGTGTCCGGTTGATGGTGTGATAAATCACCGGCACTTCGCTGATTGTTGATAGCCGTTTTTTGCAGGCCGCTTCGTCATTAAGTGCATCCCACTGCCAGATTGATGAACCGAGCATTTCCTCGCGATTAGCCTCAACCATGCGCAGGAAGCCCTCGCTGGCCTCAAGGACGGTGCCGTCGTTATCCATCACGACGATGCCATCCGAGGCCATTTGCAGGAACATCTGGTACTTGCGGGTACGTACCCCCAGTTCATCCAGTGTGCGGTAATGATCGAGCACTAGACCGAGCAGTTGGGCAGTCGATTCAATCAGTTCAATTTCATCTGACGAGGGATCGTCAGGGTGATGTTGATAAATCGCAAATGTCCCCAGCACGATCCCGTTGCTGGCCTTGATTGGTTGCGACCAGCAGCTGTGCAGCTTGTGCTTGGCCGTTAATTCACGCACGGCTCCCCAATAGGGGTGCTCCTGCAAATTCGACGCAATCAGTCGCTCACCGGTAAACGCGGCAGTGCCGCACGACCCCACACCCATACGGATGGGGGTTCCGTGAATTGCCTTATTATATTCAGCCGGTAGACTTGGTGCTGCACCAGTTAGTAAGCGCTTACGGTCTGGGCTAACCAGCAGAATCGAACAGAGTAGTTCGGGATGCTCAGCCTCAACCCCAAGCACCACCGCTTCCAGTACATCCGGCAGGGGCTGGTGCGTGGCTGTCATCCCCAGTACCCGGCTATGCATCGCTTCGCGGCGATGTGCCATGGTTAATCGTAATTCGAGATCGTTGCGGGCAAATTCACCAATGATGCGTGCCTCGATAAAACCAAGCACATACTCAAGTGTTTCGCGGGGGAAGTCAGCGTCCTTGAATACAAGCGTCAAACTGCCAAGCACACCACCTTGGGTGTCAAAAAAATCTTTGACGTAAGTATGAGCGCCTTGAACTGGCTTTGTTTGGTCGCCATAGCAGGCAAGCACAACGGGCGCTGAGACTTCAGTGCTGGCTTGAACGACGGTGATTGATGCCAGAACCGCCCCGGTTTCTTCCGCGAGTTTGTGAATTAGTGAGGCGAAGTAATCATTCCCAATGTGCGACACACTCGCTTTGAGCAGCGCGCAGAGAAATGACTCTTGGTTTTCAGTATGCTTGTTAGTCATGCGCCTCCGGTGCAATCGCTTCACTAATGCATAATAACTTTGCTGATTGATAATATAAAGTCAATTTTGCGGGAGGGGTTTCTAATAGCATGAAGCCCATGCGTTGAGGCATGGGCTTCGGTACTGCGCCCCGGTACAGTGACTGGGGCAAGCGGCTCTTCGCCGTTATGGAGTGCTACACAGTAATCTCAAGAAAAACATCCTTTGACAACGGCCATAGAGTCTCCTGCAACGCAGCGGTACTACCAAAAAATATCGGGTTTGCTGCTCACCCGACACAGCTTCACCATATCACTCCCAGAAAAAAAAGCTATCAAATTTTGCGGAAAAATTTTCTAATTTTGTGATCTGTTTGTTCAAATCCGCAGCCTGAGGGAGAATAGCGTCATACACCATTACCGTATCGGTTCATGGATAACCTGATCAACGACACCGCAACGCTCGAACTTTACTGCTGGCTGCAACATGGTGCCGAGCTGCCGGGTTGGGACATCCTGAAAGGTGGCCCTTTCGGTGCGACTCTCGCTTCACCTGAGGGTGGTGAACCGACGCCGGGCGATCAGTTGATCACGGTACAAAATTATTTTGCCGAGTATCACCTCGAATATTTTCGACAGCGTCGCTACAACCAGTTCCCCAGTCGCCTACACGCACTGCTGTTGTTCGCCACGCGTACGGATGCCATGACTTTTCGCCAAAAGCATCCGCAACGGGTCTATGGCAAGAATCTGGTTCGCGCCAGAACCACAGGTAATTACACTTGCTCCTTCCATGACGCGAGCTGGCTGGATTATCTCCGCTTGCCTCATAGTCTCTCGCTCAGTGCGCTCGATGAAGTTGCCGAATACTATTGGTCAGGAAAAACGGTAGAAGAGGTTGGTCTAACGTTTATGAATGAGCCTTGGGAAGATCCGGCAGTCATTGAGTCTTTGTATCAAGGCGGACTCGAAGCTGTGGTTGATTACGCCCAATCTGGTTGGCTGCCCGGCTTCCGTTAAGGATTTACATGCGTCGCATCGTGATTGTTATTGCCATCCTGGTATTGCTGGGTGGGGCTTATGCCTTTTTTAGTCGTCCCAAGCCGATTCCGGTTGTCCTGAAAGAGGTTGCTACCGGCAAGGTTGAAGCGACGCTGGCCAATACCCGTGCCGGCACGGTTGAAGCCTGCCAGCGTACCAAGCTGTCAACGATCATCGGTGGGCGTATTGAATTTCTTGGCGTCAAAGAGGGTGACAAGGTCAAGAAAGGGCAATTGTTGCTTAAGTTGTGGAATGACGATCAGCAGGCACAGGCTGCCCTCTCGCAATCGCAGATCGTGCTGGCCAGCAAACGTAGCGAAGAGGTTTGCATTGCTGCGGTGAACGCCGAAAAAGAGGCAAAACGGCAAAAAGATTTGTACGACAAAGGATTTGTCTCAATCAGCCGTGAAGAAGCGGCACGTACCGATGCGGAAGTACGCCGCGCCAGTTGCAACACAGCTAAAGCCGATATTCTGCAAGCCGAAGCCAAGCTCAAGGCGACCCGAGTCGAGCAAGGGAGGGTCGCGCTCTACGCGCCATTTGACGGAACGGTGGCCAAAATCGTTGGAGAGCTCGGAGAATACTCAACGCCATCGCCACCCGG
>CAYRBE010000113.1:0-3144 GCA_964422345.1 uncultured Dechloromonas sp. | reverse complement strand
GAAACTACCGGCAAGTTGCTGGTCGGTTATAGCGCTGACGTCGAAATTATTCTCGATGGCCGCGAAAGCGTCCTGCGCATTCCGACTGCAGCGATTCAAGAGGGCGGCAAAGTGCTCTGGTTCGATCCTGCCAGCAGCAAACTGGAAGCGCGCAAGATCAAGCTCGGGTTGAGTAACTGGGAATACACCGAAGTCCTCGAAGGACTGAGTGCCGGTGATCGTATCGTTACTTCACTGGAGAGAGATGGCGTAAAGACTGGCGCGACGGTCGTGCCGGACGAGAAGGCGAAAACCCAGTAAGACGTGAGGCTCAGGCTACTTAAATAGCGCCGCCTCAATCAAACGTCGCGAGATACTGATGGGCTCTGGCAGGATGGGTAAGTTGTCGGCTTCAAACCATCCTGCAGCTTCAATCTCATTTGGGTCGAGCAACAATTCACCGCCCGCATAGTCAGCAAAAAACGCAAGCATCAGCGAATTTGGAAACGGCCACGACTGGCTGTCGAAGTATCGAAGATTCGTGATTTCTATGCCAACCTCCTCGCGCACCTCTCTTTTAGCGCAGGCCTCCAGGCTTTCACCCGGCTCGACGAAACCGGCCAGTGCGCTGAATACGCCCGGCTTGAAATGCGGACTACGCGCCAGTAATAAGCGTTCTCCGTCACGGACCAGCACCATTACCGCAGGCGAAATTCTGGGATAAGCCTGCTGTCCACAATTTGGACACAGCATCGAACACTCGCTGGGCGCTTTCACCGTCGGCGTACTACATCTGCCGCAGAAACGATGATCGCGCTGCCAGTCCAGCAACTGTGTTGCCCGCCCAGCCAAGGCAAAAACTTCCGGGCCGGCCAGTGAAAAAATTGCGCGCAGCGATACCGCATCACAGCCCGGCAATAACGGCAACTCTGCGACATCCATCGCATAGACCTGGCGGCCGGAGAGTTCGCCGACATGCAGTGCATTTTCTTGGGCCGCTAAATCCACTTCCAAGTTAGATGGGAAAAACGACGCCGCCCCAGCATCGGGCAAAACCAACAGCCGGTGTTCACAGCGCAATATCCAGTAAGACGACGTACTCATGTGATTTTCCGGTCTTTACCTAAGCATGACGCCCGTGCATCGTAATCTTCGAGACATACCAGAGAGCGATAATGTTTGCGACCACTGCGATATAACCAGCCAGCGGGTAACCAACGACCCGCCCGCTGTCGTCCAGCGTAATTAGAAAACCGGTCAATGAACTGGCTGCACCCATCGCCAAAGACTGGACGGTGCCATTCAGTGACATGAAGGTGCCGCGCAATTTGGGCTGGGCGGCTGATGCAATGATCGCCATCGCCGGGATCATTCGCCCTGAAATCAAGACGAAAAAACTGGCCGAGCAGATCACCCAGAGCCAAAGCGGTAGCGTTCCGACATGGGTCAGGAGCAGCAAGGGCACTGTGGCCAGAAGTGCTACCCGGCGATAAACCTCGACCTTGCCGTACTTGTCTGCCCAGTGACCGACGAGGCGGGCGCTGATGAAGGTCGAGAGGCCGCCGATGAAAAAGACGATAGGAATGTCCTGTAGGGCGATGCCGACATTATTCACCGCATAAACGGTGATGTAAGGAATCACGGTAAAGCCGGAAAAAATGATCAGCGCCGAGAACAGCAAGGCACGTAGATGGTTGCTATCACCCAGTACGCTGAAAGTGGCCGACAACAAGTGGGCGCGCTTTTCTTCGCTCAGGTGATGCCGTAATTCTGGCAAAAAGCGTAGGCCAATAGCGAGAAAAAAGACGCTTAATCCGGCGATCAATATAAAAGGCGCTCGCCAGCTGAATTCATTGGCCAGCCACAGCGAGAGCGGTATCCCGGCAATTGTCGAGACTGAAAAAGCCATTGAAACCATACCGCTTGCCTTCGCCCGCCGGGAGAAGGGAATGGCATCACCGATCATGGTATGGATCAGCGCCCCCATGATGCCGCCGAAAACGCCAGCCAGCCCGCGCGCCAGAAGCAAGGTCGAATATCCGGGGGCCAGACCGCAGGCTAGTGTGGCCAGTGCAAATAAAGTGAAACTGATGAGCAGCAGGCGCTTGCGCTCGAATAGATCGACAAAGGTCGCGGCCAGAATCCCGGATGCTGCTGCACTGAAACTATAGGACGCCACCAGCAAACCGAACTCCTGCGTCCCGATGCCAAAGGCTTGCATCAGAGTCGGCCCGAGCGGCATCATGATCATGAAATCGAGCACATGACTGAACTGAATGCCGGCCAGCGTTAGCAGGAAAAAACGCTCGGTACGAGGGGGGAGTTCAATAGTCATAAAGTGGCGTGGGGGCGGCTTGGGCAACAAGGATACCCGCCTTGGGCGACGGTCGATAGATTCGACCACACCACACCCATTAGTTCAGCGAAATGTCCGCCACCCTGTAACTTAATTTATGCGAAGGCGAGTGACAGTTGAGGCGAGGGCGCTTCCTCGGCAATAAGCTCAAGTTTGAGTCCCTGTGGTGAGCGTGCTTGCAGCATGGTTGCGAAATCGCACTCCGGAAACTCGGCATATTCCTCCAGCCAGAAACTGCATTCCTCACGACCCAGGATGAGCGGCATGCGGTCATGAATCAGGCTGATGGTTGCATCTGCGGCAGTGGTCAGCATGGCGCAGGTGGTGCCTGCCAGTGGGTGGTGGTCAAACACACCGGCGAACATGAGCGTTTCACCCGTTGCATGGGAGATCCTGATTTTTTGTTTTCCATTAGCAACTGACTGCGATTCATAAAATGCCGTGGCCGGGATCAAGCAGCGATTTCGTTTCAGTATCTTGCTGTAAAACGGTGTGTTGGCGAGGTTTTCGCTGTGCAAGTTAATCATGGGGTGGCGCGGGGGTTGATCAAGAAAGCTGCCAACCAAGCCCCAGCGTGCCATATGACCCATATACCCGGCGCTACTCGCAGTGATCATCAGCACCGGGTCGGCAGGATTCATTTCCCGGCCACGAGGCATCTCATCTTGGGCAAGATGAAGCAGTGGGAAGCGTCGGTTCAACTCCCGTGCCTTGGCTTTGAGTTCGTAGCATCCGCACATCGCGGCATCTCCTGTGATGCGATATACAGTAGTTTATACAGTATGCTGTAAGTTTACAAGGATGATTTT
>CAYRBE010000112.1:0-7798 GCA_964422345.1 uncultured Dechloromonas sp. | reverse complement strand
AAACCGCCCTGTTCTACATCGGCGGCATCATCAAGCATGCTAAGGCACTGAACGCCATTACCAATCCGGGTACCAACTCTTACAAGCGTTTGGTTCCGCACTACGAAGCACCGGTCAAGCTGGCTTACTCTGCCAAGAACCGTTCTGCTTCCATCCGTATCCCGCACGTTGCCTCAAGCAAGGGCCGTCGTATCGAGACCCGTTTCCCGGATCCGATCGCCAATCCTTACCTGTGCTTCGCTGCGCTGCTGATGGCTGGCCTGGATGGTATCCAGAACAAGGTTCATCCTGGCGACCCAGCTGACAAGAACCTCTACGATCTGCCGCCGGAAGAGGATGCAAAGATCCCAACCGTTTGCGCTAGCCTCGAAGAAGCTCTGGCTAACCTCGACAAGGACCGCGAGTTCCTGACCCGTGGTGGTGTGTTCTCCAACGAATGGATCGATGCCTTCATCGCCCTGAAGATGGATGAAGTAAATCGTGTTCGTATGACCACGCACCCAGTTGAGTTTGATCTCTACTACTCCTGCTAATCCAGCGAGTCAGTTTGTAAGAAAGGCGGGGTTTTCCCCGCCTTTTTTTGTTCACTCTTTGCTGCATCGGGCCTTATGTCCGTTAAACTAAAATGCTTATAAGGATTGATCAAAATGATGCGTCGTGCCCTAGCTGTGATGATTGCCGCAATTGCCTTACCAGCAACAGCGCAGACAATTTACAAATGTACCGATGCCAACGGCGGTACCTTGATTTCAAACAGCCGTGAAAATAAAAACTGCAAGGCCATAGTTAGTGGTCAGGACTCGCCTTCATCGGCTCCCAAAGCGGCTGGACGGCCGGTAGGCGCTGCAGCGAACCCAACCCCCGCCGGATTTCCGCGGGTGCAGGAAGATACTCAGAAATCGCGGGATACCGATCGCAAGCACATTCTTGAGCAGGAACTGGCAGGTGAGCAGCGCAATCTCGATCAGGCGCGCAAGGATCTGGCCGAGCAGGAGGCGCAACGCGCCACGGCTGACCGACTGGCCTCTTATCGTGACCGTGTCGGGCAGCATGAACGCAATATTCAGGCAATCCAGAAAGAGATGAAAACCCTGCGCTAAGTCGGGCTCATTAAGCCGGGTTCATTTTGACCTTGTACCAGGCAGCGTAAAGCGCTGGCAGGAAAAGCAGGGTCAGGGCGGTGGCGACAATCAGGCCACCCATGATGGCCACTGCCATCGGCCCGAAGAAGTCATTGCGCGAGAGCGGGATCATCGCCAGCACAGCGGCGGCTGCGGTCAGCACAATCGGCCGGAAACGGCGTACCGTCGATTCAACAATCGCCTCGCCTCGTACCTTGCCCGCGGCCAGATCCTGTTCGATCTGATCGACCAGAATCACCGAGTTGCGCATGATCATGCCGAACAGAGCAATCGTGCCGAGTAGCGCCATGAAGCCAAAGGGTTGATTGAACACTAGCAAGAAGAGCGCGATCCCGATGATGCCGAGCGGTGCGGTGAGCAGCACCATGATCACCCGTGAAACGCTTTGCAATTGGATCATCAGTATCGTGATGACGGCGAGCAGGAATAGCGGGATACCCGCCATCACCGAGCTTGAGCCTTTTGACGACTCTTCAACCGAGCCGCCTGTGGCAATTTGGTAACCCGCTGGCAAGGCGGCGCGGAGTTTGCTGATTTCGGGATTCAGTTGGTCGACAATGGTTGCCGGCTGAGTTTTGCCATATAGGTTGGCGCGTACGGTGATGGTTGGTAGGCGGTCACGACGCCAGATGATACCCGGCTCAAAGCTGTGTTTTAGTGTCGCGATCTGGGCGAGCGGGACGCTTTTGCCGCTCCGCGTCGGGACCGAAAGGTCGGGCAGCATGGCGAGATGGGTGCGTTCTTCGCGGTCGCCGCGCAGCACCACGTCGATTGTCTTTTCACCTTCGCGGTAGCTGGTGACGGTGTAGCCATTTAGCGACATGTTGAGCAGGGCGGCGATATCCTGAGTTGAGACGCCAAGCAGGCGCGCTTTGTCCTGATCGATTTCGATCTCGACTGTTTTGGATAGCTCTCGCCAGTCAAAGTTTATGTTGGATAGCTCAGGGTTTTGGCGCATGAGATCGGCAACCTGCGTTGCAACGGTGCGCAGGGTATTGATATCTTCGCCAGATATACGGAACTGGACCGGATAACCCACCGGCGGGCCATTTTCGATACGGCTGATATTGCCGCGAGCCTGAAATCCATCGCTATCGAATAAGTTGATGAGTCGCTTGCGCAGTGCTTCGCGACCCTCAACATCACGCGCCACAATAACAAACTGGCTGAGATTGGTGGCCGGAAGCTGCTGATCCAGACCCAGGTAGTAGCGCGGTGAGCCTGAGCCGATGTAACTGATGTAGTGCTCGAACTGGTCGTGCTCGGCTTTGTCCTTGTTCAGCCAGTCTTCCATGCGCTTGGCTTCGGCATTGCTGGCGGCAATCGAGGCACCTTCCGGTAGACGCAGTTCGACGTTGAGTTCGAGGCGGGTTGAGTTCGGGAAAAACTGTTTTTGTACTTTGCCCATACCGACAATCGATAGCGCGAAGAGGCCAATGGTCAGCCCGATGACGATCCAGCGGTGGGTGACGCACCAGCGAACCAGCGCGCGGAAGCGGGTGTAAAACGCGGTGCCGTAAACATCATGGTCTTCGGCATGTGGTGGCCCGCCGAGGCCGAGTTTGCTCAGGGCTTTGGCAAGACGGGGCAGGCGACGCTCAATAATGCCCGGTTGCTGTGGTGCACGCGGATTTGGGAGCAATTTGTAACCGAGCCAGGGAATGGCGACGACAGCGGCCAGCCATGAAATCAGCAGGGCAACCGCGTTGATCTGGAAAAAAGCAAAGGCGTATTCGCCGGTTGAGGACTTGGCGAGGGCGATAGGAATGAATCCGGCGACAGTAACCAGCGTTCCGGAAAGCATTGGGCCGGCAGTGCTGGTGTAGGCAAACGACGCGGCACGAGTGCGTTCCCAGCCCTGTTCCATTTTTACCCACATCATTTCAACGGCAATGATCGCGTCGTCGACCAGCAGACCAAGCGCCAGCACCAGCGCACCAAGCGAAACCTTGTGCAGGCCGACGTTGAAAAAATCCATCGCAAGAAAAGTGGCGGCCAGAACGAGTGGAATTGAAATCGCCACCACCATGCCAACGCGCAAACCGAGGCTGATAAAAGTGACTGCCAGAACAACGATCACCGCCTCGCTCAAGGCGCTGACGAAGGCGTCGACCGAGCGTTTGACGGCTTCAGGCTGGCTTGCCGCCTTGCCCAGTTCAACCCCAATTGGCAAGGCTGCTTGCAGGGTGGCGATGCGGGTCGCCAAGTCTTTGCCCAGTTGGATGACATCGCCACCCTTGGCGATTGCGATCCCGATGGCCAGCGCCCGTTCACCACCGTAGCGGACCTGTGTGCTGGGTGGGTCCATCGTGCCGCGCTTGATCGTGGCGATATCACCTAACCGGAAACTACGGTTGCCAGCGCGAATCAGCGTGTCGGCGACTGCCTGTGTGGTGTTGAATGCGCCGCCCGGTCGAACTTGAATGCGCTCATCGGCCATTTCAAAGAAACCAGCGCCGGCCACTGCATTTTGTTGGCTGAGCGCTTGAACAATGATCGACTGGTCTATACCCAGCGTGGCGAGTTTTGTATTCGAGAGTTCAACGAAAATCTTTTCATCCTGAATGCCAAAGATTTCGACTTTGCCGACATTGGGTACGCGCAGCAGTTCATCACGAATCCGCTCAGCGGTGTCCTTGAGCTGGGCGTAGTCAAGTCCGGGGGCGGTAAGGGCGTAAATGTTGCCAAATACATCACCGAATTCGTCGTTGAAAAATGGCCCTTGAGTGCCGCTCGGTAGGGTGTGGCGGATGTCACCGATTTTTTTACGCACCTGATAATAAACGTCAGGGATTTGCGCGGGTGGTGTGCTGTCCTTGGCAAAGAACATGACAGTTGATTCGCCCGGGCGGGAGAAGCTCTGGATGCGATCAACGTAGGGCGTTTCCTGTAGTTTTTTCTCGATCTTGTCGGTCAGTTGCTGCTCGACCTGCCGGGCAGTTGCGCCGGGCCACTGGGTGCGGATGACCATCAGCTTGAAGGTAAAGGGCGGGTCTTCTGCCTGACTGAGCTTGCCGTAGGCAAAAGCGCCCATCAGAGCGATCGCGAATAGAAAAAATCCGACCAGGGTCCGGTGGTGCAATGTCCAGTCGGATAAATTGAAGCGTTGGCTCATGACTTAACGCTGCTCGTTGGGTGGCGTAGATGGTTTTGCAACGACAGCCTGTCCGGGGACCAGTTTGTTGGTGCCGGTAATGATCACCAGTTCGCCGGTGGTCAGTCCTTCGCTGATCATCGCGCCAGCTTCACTAAACTGGCTGACTTTGACCGAACGTGGCGTGGCTTTGCCCTCTACAACAACCCAGACCAAAGGGCCTTTGCCTTGGTCAACGACGGCTGATAGCGGCACGATTTGTTGTTCGGATATGGTATTCCCAATAGCGACCCGTGCGGTCATGCCAAGACGCACTTCGGGCGGTGGGTTGATGACGCGAATTCTGGCCGCGTAGGTGCGGGTGGCTGGGTCGGCGGCTGGTGATAGTTCACGCAGCTCGCCGTCCATGGCAATGGTGGGGGCGGCCCAAAGCTGGATAGTTAATTTTTTGGCTGATTTCAGTTCGGCGATCCGGCTTTCCGGTATGGCGATCAGCACTTCCTTTTCTTCCGGGCGTGCGACTCGCATCACCGCTTGTCCTGCAGTCAGTACTTGACCGGGTTCGGCCAGGACTGCTGTGACAATGGCTGGATATTCGCTGCTCAGCGTGCCATAAGCAGCCTGATTTCCACTGATCTGGCTTTGGGCGCGAGCTTGCTCGGCACGACCATTGGCGCTTTTGTAGGCATTTTCCTTGGCATCAAACGCCGCCTGACTCACAAACTTCTGGTTAAGCAGGCCTTGGTAACGGTCGCGGTCAGATCGTGCGGTAGCCAAGTCGCTTTCGGCTGCGACTAGTTGTGCTTTGGCTGCATTGGCGGAAAGCAACAGGTCGGCCGGATCAAGTTTGGCGAGTGGCTGGCCGGGTTTGATTTCCGCTCCAGCATCTACCAAGCGAGCAACCATCTTGCCAGCGACTCGAAACCCCAAATCGGTTTCGTGACGGGCGCGAATTTCGCCGGTGTATATGTTGCTGTTCGTGTTGGCGCTGCTTGCTGCTTGCACCAATACTGCCCGCGGAATCGGGGGTGGGGTTTCCTTGCTGCCGCATCCGTGTAGAAAAAATACGCATGCCAGTAGAACGGGTATGGTTCGTGGAATCGAGCGGAGCGTAATTTTGGGCATGGGTTGTGACCGGTAAGCGTAGTTGTGATGATAATGAACAACGGGTCAGTAACGCAAGTTTTGCAGATTCATTACGCTCAACTAGCTACAATGGGAATTATGAATATTGACCACTCTAGCTTTGCTGGCCTCGATCTTCTGGCCTCCGCCGTGCTCTTGATTGACGATGGGCTACTGATTCGTTATATCAATCCAGCCGGTGAAAATCTCCTTGGTGTTAGCGCTCGCTCGGTCGAGGGTAAAGGTTTGGTTGCAGCTTTTACTTGTTCCGGGAGTCTGCAGTCGGCACTGGATAACGGGCTGAATAATAGTTGGGGTTACACCGGGCAAAACATTCAGCTCACCCGCTGCGATGGTCAGGTGATGCACATCAACTGTACTGTGACGCCGCTGCAGAGTGAGTTTGCTGGTGGGGCCAGATTGTTGCTTGAGTTGCAGCCAATTGAGCATCATCTCGCGGCCAGCCGTGAGGAGCGTTTGATCGAACAGCAGCAGGCGAATCGTGAATTGATTCGTAATCTTGCCCATGAAATCAAGAATCCGCTGGGCGGCATTCGGGGGGCGGCTCAATTGCTCGAGTACGAACTCGATAATCCTTCTCTGAAGGAATACACCCAAGTCATCATTAAGGAAACTGACCGTCTGCAGGATTTGATGCAGCGTCTGTTGCGGCCACATCGCCCGATGTTGCCGGCGGCCGTCAATATTCATGAAATTCTGGAGCGGGTGCGTAGTTTGTTGGTTGCTGAGTTTCCAGGTTCACTCAAGGTGCGGCGGGATTACGACACCAGTTTGCCGGAATTGATCGGTGACCGAGAGCAACTGATTCAAGCGGTACTGAATATTGCCCGCAACGCAGCACAGGCGATGGAGGGCTCCGGAGAAATCATTCTGCGTTCACGGTCAATGCGGCAGGTGACCCTTGCCAAGAAACGCTACCGTCTGGCGATGGAGGTTAAGGTGATCGACAACGGTCCCGGTATACCGCCAGATATTCTTGAGCGTATGTTCTATCCGCTGGTTTCCGGTCGCGAAGGGGGTAGCGGTTTGGGGCTGACCATTGCCCAAAATTTTGTGCAGCACCATCACGGCACGATTGACTGCGCTAGCCATCCGGGAAACACAGTATTTACACTGCGCCTGCCGGTTGAGGCTGCCTAGTTTTTGTCTTGGGCATAGCTCTTGCATTGTGAGTTGTCATTTAGATTTCTCAGTGAGTAAAACAAGATGAAACCAGTCTGGATCGTTGACGACGACCGCTCAATTCGGTGGGTTCTTGAGAAAGCTTTATCCCGCGAAGGGATCGCCTATAAAAGTTTTGCTTCGGCAACTGAGGCGATTTCGCAGTTGCTGAGCGGGGCTGAGCCACCACAGGTGTTGATGTCCGATATCCGCATGCCAGGCCAGTCCGGGCTGGATTTGTTGCAGGAAGTTAAGAGTCGTTATCCAGCGGTGCCGGTTATCATTATTACTGCGTATTCGGATCTGGAAAGCGCAGTTGCTGCGTTTCAAGGCGGGGCATTTGAATATTTGCCCAAACCCTTTGACGTTGATCAGGCCATCGAACTAATTCGGCGTGCGATTGATGAGTCAATGCACCAAACCGGTGCGTCTGAAGAGGTTGGACTGATTCCCGAGATTCTCGGCCAGGCTCCTGCCATGCAGGATGTCTTCCGCGCGATTGGCCGTTTGGCGCTTTCGCATGCGACTGTGCTGGTGACAGGCGAGTCCGGTTCCGGTAAGGAGCTGGTGGCGCAGGCGTTACACCGCCATAGCCCACGGGCCGACAAGTCGTTTATTGCGATCAATACCGCAGCGATCCCGAAAGACCTGCTGGAGTCCGAGTTGTTCGGCCATGAGCGCGGCGCATTTACCGGTGCACAAGCCCAGCGCCGGGGGCGTTTTGAGCAGGCTGAAGGCGGTACGCTGTTTCTCGATGAAATTGGCGACATGCCGTCTGAGCTGCAAACCCGATTGTTGCGCGTCCTATCCGACGGGCATTTTTATCGGGTCGGCGGGCATTCACCAATTAAAGCCAATGTCCGGGTGATTGCCGCCACCCACCAAAATCTCGAAACCCGAGTCAAGGATGGTCTATTCCGCGAGGATTTGTTCCACCGCCTGAATGTGATCCGGATTCGGTTGCCCTCCTTGCGTGAGCGTCGGGAAGATATTCCGCTGCTGGCGCGCCACTTTTTGCAAAAGAGTGCACAAGAACTCGGAGTTGAAGCCAAGCGCTTGTCGGATAGTGCCTTGAAATACCTCAGTGGCCTTGATTTTCAGGGTAACGTCCGGCAACTGGAAAACCTCTGTCATTGGTTGACCGTAATGGCGCCGGGACAATTGGTCGAGATCGGCGATCTGCCCAGCGATGTTCGTGAAGCCGGAGGCAGCGCTGCGCTGGCAACCGATTGGGAAAGCGCCTTGGAAGGCGAGG
>CAYRBE010000111.1:0-7953 GCA_964422345.1 uncultured Dechloromonas sp. | reverse complement strand
TGCCGGGTGCTGCTAGCGCTACTTGGGCAAGTTATGTGATTGCTGCCCCGCTTGACGAGGTCCGGGCTGCACTTGCTGATGAACCGCTGGCCCACCTGACCATAATCAACACCGCCGAAGATTGTGTTATCGGTGGCGAAGCAGCGGCTTGCGGGCGTGTTGTTGAGCGCCTTGGTAAAGAACGCACTCTGCCACTGGGTTACGACATGGCGGCGCATTGCCCTGAGGTTGAGGAAATTCGTGACGCGTGGTGGCAATTGCATCATCGTGTAGTGACTGATGTACCCAACGTCCGCTTCTATACCAATGCGACTAATAGCTGGTTCAAACCAAGCGCCGAGGCTGCGGCCGATGCAATTACCGGTCAGGCGGTCGATACGCTTGATTTCACGCGTACCGTCGAGCAGGCATGGGCTGATGGCGTCCGTGTTTTTATTGAGCACGGCCCGCGTGGCCTGTGTGGCGGCTGGATTCGCCGTATTCTCGGTGAGCGTGAGCATCTGGTGGTTTCGCTCGATGTTGCCGGGCGTTCTGGTGTTCGGCAACTGCTTAATGCTGCAGCGTGGCTGACTGCTGCTGGCGTAAAAGCCAATGTTGCTGCGCTTGAAGCTGAGATCGCCCGTGGCGCACCGAGTAAGCGTCCGTCCGGCGCGATGCTGACATTGGCAGCGCATGCACCGGCTCCAAAGATTCCGCTTCGCCAGAATATTCACATCGTGCCGGCGAGTGCGCCAGTGATTAAGCAGATCGGAACGCAAATGATGGCTCCTGCACCTTATCTCGAACCCGTGTTGCAAGGCGTGAGTGGTAATGCTCCATCGACGCCACTCAATATTGCACCCCCTACCTTGACGGCTCCACCGTCTCTTGCGCAGCCCGTTGTGGCGCGCCCTACACAGGCCCCTCTCATGAACGACAACCTGTCCCGCTTTGTGGCTCAGCAGGCGCAACTTGCGGCTGTCCATCAGGCGTATATCGCGCAACAGGCGGCAGTGCACGAGCGTTTCCTCGCGCTGCAGCAATCGGCTGAAAACTCGCTGCGGCAAGCATTTGGCAATGCCGGGCAAAGCCTGCCCGAGGTGGCGCAGGCGGTGTTGTTGCAGCCGGTGACATCGCCAGTCGCAGCACCTGTCGCTGTGGTGACGCCACCCGCAGTGCTTGTGGCGCAGCCGGTAATGCCGCCAGTGATTCAGCCGGTAGTTCAATCAACTCCTGCACCTAAGTTCGCCCAATCACCTGCGCCGGTGGTTAGCAGTGCGCCGGCAAAACCTGTTGCCCCGCGTCAACCAGCCGTTCTTCCCGGACCAAAGTTTGACCGGGCGCAGCTTGAAGTGCTTGCAGGTGGGAAGATTTCCTCGGTCTTTGGCCCGCAATTCGCTGGTCAGGATGGCTATGCCCGTCAGGTTCGCATGCCGGAGCCACCGCTTCTGCTCGCTGATCGGGTCACCGGTATCGATGCTGTGCCTGGCTCTATGGGCAAGGGCACGCTATGGACTGAAACAGATGTCCTCGCCGATAGCTGGTATCTCGATGACGAAGGCCGCATGCCGGCCGGGGTGATGATCGAGTCCGGGCAGGCCGACCTGCTGTTGATTAGCTGGCTCGGTATCGATTCGCTGAATCAGGGCGAGCGGGTTTATCGTCTGCTCGGTTGTGATCTGACTTATCGCGGCGGACTGCCGGTTCCCGGCGACACCTTGTGCTATGACATCCATGTTGATGGTCACGCCACTCAAGGTGATGTGCGCCTGTTCTTTTTCCATTACGACTGCCAGGTGGATGGTAAGCCGCGTCTGTCGGTACGTAACGGTCAGGCGGGTTTCTTTACTGACGAAGAACTTGCCAATTCGGCCGGCGTATTGTGGGATCCGGCAGAAGAGGTGCCAGCCGAAGCGCAGGTGGATGCGCCTACGGTGCACTGCACAAAAACGAGATTTTCTTCAACCGAGCTTCAGGCCTTCGCCTCTGGTCGTCCCTACGAATGTTTCGGCGCTGGTTGGGAAACGACGCAGCCGCATGTTCGGTCACCGAGAATTACCTCGGAAAAGATGCAGTTTCTCCACGAAGTCACCGAGTTCGATCCGCAGGGCGGCCCATGGGGGCGTGGCTATCTTCGTGCCGAAACGCCAGTGACACCTGACGACTGGTTCTTCAAGGGACACTTCAAGAACGATCCGTGCATGCCCGGCACCTTGATGTTTGATGGTTGCCTGCAGGCGATGTCAATTTACCTTGCCGGTCTTGGGTTTACGGTAGAACGCGATGCCTGGCGTTTTGAGCCGGTGCCTGACACCAAGTATCCAATGCGTTGCCGTGGTCAGGTCACGCCAAGCAGCAAGCACCTGATTTACGAAGTGTTCGTTTCGTCGGTACAGGCTGGGCCGATACCGACCGTGTATGCCGACCTGTTGTGTACCGTTGATGGACGTAAAGCCTTCCACGCCCGAGGGGTTGGCCTGCAACTGGTTCCCGATTGGCCGTTGGAGCACTGGCAACATCTGGCACCGGCAGCAACCCAGCTGACGGGCAAGCCGGTGCCGCTGCGTTCGCTGGCGGGCTTGGTTGATTATCGTGAACCGAAACCGTCCGCAGTCGTTGATGGCTTTGCCTTTGATTACCATTCGCTGCTCGCTTGTGCCTGGGGGCCACCATCCAAAGCTTTTGGCCCGTTCTACGCCCGTTTTGACGGTACCCGCCGCGCCGCCCGACTACCGGGGCCGCCTTATCACTTCATGTCGCGGATTACCGCTATTGACGGCCCGATTGGCGGTATGCAGCCAGGAACGAGTGTCGAAGTCGAGTACGACGTGCCGGTCGAGCAGTGGTACTTCGAGCAGAACGGGAATCCAACGATGCCCTTCTGCGTGGTCATGGAAGCCGCGCTACAGCCTTGCGGCTGGCTTGCATCCTACGTGGGCAGTGCGCTGACCTCTGAAACCGACATGTTGTTCCGTAATCTCGACGGCACCGGTACGTTGCTGCAGGAAATCTTCCCGACTAGTGGCATCTTCCGGACTAAGGTCAAAATACTTTCGGTGTCGCAGAGCGCCGGGATGATCATTGAGAATTTTGAGGTTGAATGCTTTGTCGGCGATCAACGCGTTTTTGAAATGAAAACGGTGTTTGGTTTCTTCCCCAAGGAAGCCTTTGAGAATCAGGTCGGATTGCCGGTGTCGCCGGAAGAGCGGGTGTGGATGGAAGCGCCTGCCGAACAGGTGATTGACCTCACTTCGCGTCCTGAGAAATATTGCGGTGGCCCACTGTGTCTGCCGGGATCAATGTTGCTCATGCTCGACCGTGTTACCGGGTACTGGCCGGCAGGTGGGCCTAAGGGACTGGGCGCTTTGCGCGCTGAGAAAACGGTTGATGTAGACGAGTGGTTCTTTAAGGCGCACTTCTTCCAGGATCCGGTACAGCCGGGTTCGCTCGGTGTTGAAGCGCTGTGTCAGTTACTGCAGTTTTACATGCTGGAAAACAATATGGGTGACGGGGTAATCAATCCCCGCTTCGAGCCTTTGATGCTTGATCAGCCGGTGACCTGGAAATACCGTGGGCAGGTTGTGCCAAAGAATAAGCTGATTGGCAGCGAGCTACGAATTACCGAAGTTGGTGAGGATGAGCGCGGTCGTTTCGCTATTGCCGAAGGTTGGCTGTGGGTCGACGGCAAGCGGATTTATTACACCAAAAATCTCGGTATGCGGATCGTTTCGGGGGCTGAGCCAACGCCGCCGAAAACACTCAAGGACGAGTCATCCACTGAAGAAACGTTAGATCCACAACGCGATCACTGGCTGCTTGATCATTGCCCAACCTGGACTTTGCCGGCCTTGCCGATGATGTCGATGGTTGATCGCTTGGTCGCGGCAGCGGAAGCGGCGACCTGCGCCAAAGTGTTTTCCCTGCGCGACGTACAGGTGCATCGCTGGCTGCCATTCTCAGGCGGGCCACAGCGTTTGCGTACCGAGGTGAGTGGTAGCGGCGCCGAGCGCGACGTTACTTTGCTCGCCTGGCGAGAGTCTAGCAATGCGGCACTGTCCCGTTTTGAGCCGGTGGCGAGCGGGCGGGCTGTGATTGGTGCGGCGCAATCGGCTCCTGAAATCTTCCCACCCTTGGCGGGCTTGGTCGATGTGGCCGATCCCTACGCTTCGGGCGCGCTGTTTCACGGGCCGGCTTTTCAATATTTGACTGCGCTACAGCTTGGGCCAAATGGTTCGTCGGCTTTGCTGCAGGCTGGTAATGGGAGCGTCCCTCGCGGTGCTTTGCATCAAGGCTTGCTTGATGCGGCGACCCATGGCTTGCCGCATGATGACTTGTCCTGCTGGTCGGAAAAAATTTCGGGCGATGTGGTGGGCTACCCTTACCGGATCAAGCAATTGAACCGCTACGCAGACTTGCCAGAGACCGGCGAGCTGCGCGTTGAATCGCGTTTTGCCGGTTTCGATGGCGAGGATCGCTTCCCGATGCTGGACGTGCAACTGATCCAGAATGATCAAGTGTTACTCGATTTTCGTCTGGTTGAAGTCTTGTTGCCACGTGGTCCGATTGGTGCCGCGCCGCGCGAACAGCGGCGTAGTTTCCTGCGTGATCGACAGCACGTTCCGGCCATTGCGCTTTCGACATTTGATGGCACCACCACCACGCTGAGCGCACAGGTATTGCGTCAGAGTGATTGGCTGCCGGGCAATGTGGCGGCGATTTATGGTGTGTCGCCCTCAGGCCATGCTGATCTGGTCGCTGAAGTGGCGCAGAAAGAGCATGTCGCGCGACGCGCCTTTGTCCATCCTGCAACGGTGACGCTTGAGGCCAATGGTGCAAGAGCTGCAATTCGTCCCTTGCGCTTTCACCCTTTGCAGCTAGCGCGGGTCGGTGATGACGTTAAGGTTGCCGATGCTGCGCCGCCGATGCTCGATATTTCCGGTGTCCGTACTTATTGGGAAAAGCATTTTGGTATTGGCGAATGGCCGGTCGAAGATATTTATTACGGTCTCGTAGAGCGCTTTGTGGGCGATGTGGTGCTGACCGATCCCGCGGCCTTCGCGCGGATTCAGGGGCGCAGTTGCCTGTATGTGGCGAATCATCAAGTGGGTATTGAGTCGCTCCTTTTCAGCCTGCTGATTTCGGCGTTGAGCAAAACATCTACCGTGACGTTGGCAAAAGCCGAGCATCGCACGAGTTGGCTGGGCAAGCTGATCGCCCATAACTTTGCCTACCCCGGCGTAGCTGACCCCGGCGTCATTGCGTTCTTTGATCGTGATGACCGGCGCTCCTTGCTGCGTATCGTGGCCGAGTTTGGCGAAGCAATGAAAGCCGGTGCCAAGAGTGTGATGGTGCACGTTGAAGGGACCCGCTCTTTGGCCTGTCGCGCGCCAGTCAAAACCTTGGCCAGTACTTTTATTGACATGGCGCTAGCCAGCGGTGTGCCAATCATTCCGGTACGTTTGGTCGGTGGTTTGCCGGTTGAGCCGCTAGCAGAACGCATCGAGTTTCCGGTGGGCTATGGCCGTCAGGATTACTGGCTGGGTAGCCCGCTATTTCCAGAAGATTTGGCAAAACTCCCACTCAAGGCCCGTAAGGATTGCGTACTTGCCGCAATGAATGCGCTGGGCCCTGATCTGGCCAGTGAAACACCTGCGCCGGGCGATGCGGAATTCGGTGCTGCGGTTGATGCGTGGGCTCAGCGAACCGGATGCAGTCTGGAGGATGCGGTGTTGTTCAGCACTTTGGCCGCCTTGCCTAATCCCGGTGCAGAGATCAAAGCCTTGCTTGAGGGGGCGAAAACAGGGAAGCTGGTGCTTACCGATGATGCCCGCTCGCAATGGCTGGGACACTTTGCCCGGCAATTGTTTGGTGCGCAGGGGCCGGTCGTCGAGGGTTTGCGCTAGTCGCATGACGACTTGTTTGTGGTGGGTGCGTCCAGAGGCTATTCAGTCCAGCCCTGCCACGCTGGCGCTACTCAGTGATGAGGAGCGCCAGCAACAACAGCGTTACCTGTCACCACTTAAGCGTCATGAACATTTGGCTACCCGTGTGCTGGTCCGCAGCCTGCTCGGTGATGCCCTTGGCGTAGCGCCGGCGTCGCTGCAATTCATTCACAACGCATGGGGGCGGCCAGCGCTTGCCCCGGCTTCCTCTACCGCGCCAGTCCATTTTAATCTCTCGCACACCGAGGGCTTGATCGTCTGTCTGGTTTCAAGCCAGCATGAAGTCGGCGTCGATACAGAACTGCTTGCCCGCGCCCCGGAGTTGCTCGCGCTGGGGCCGGATGTCTTTGCCCCAAAGGAACTCAAGGATCTTGCGGCCCTCCCGCTTGAAGAACGGGCGCAGCGTGCGGTAGTTTTGTGGACGCTAAAGGAAAGCTACATCAAGGCGAGAGGCATGGGGCTGGCACTGCCGCTTGACGGGTTCGCTTTTCGGTTTGCAGATGGCCGAATAAGCCTTGAACTTGAACCATCAGTGAGCGATGACGGTCTGTGCTGGCAGTTTCAAACGCTAGTTATGGGCCAGCATTGCATCAGTCTGGCGATTTCCTCTCCGGCTGGAGCGCGCCTTGCCGTCGAGATCAAAGAGTGGCCGGCTATGGATGGTCGCCGCGCGTTTTGACCGGCTAAGCGTTCAGCCTGAACTGGTTTTTGCCTTTTTTGGCTGTGCACCGCAGCACTCGTAAGTGAGTGGCATGAAACCCCCAAGCTGCCTCCTAAATGTTTTGGAAAATTGTTCTAAGCAAGGGCTTGCTATTTTTTTGCCCTGACCGGAAAATAACCAAGCGCTTGCTTGCTTAAATAATAATCATAGATTCCGGAGAACAAATCATGTCTGAACTCGCCGCCGCTTCACCTTATCCGCACCTGCTGGCCCCGCTTGATCTCGGCTTTACCACCTTGCGTAACCGCACGCTGATGGGGTCGATGCACACCGGTCTGGAAGAAGAGAAAAATGGCTTCGAGCGGATGGCTGAGTTCTACGCCGAGCGCGCCCGTGGTGGCGTTGGCTTGATTGTGACCGGTGGTTTTGCCCCCAATCTGGCCGGGCGGGTGTATCACTTTGGTTCGCAGTTGAGTTTTGGCTGGCAGGTCGGTAAGCACCGGATTGTCACCGAAGCGGTGCACGCCGCTGGCGGCAAGATTGCGCTGCAGATTCTGCATACCGGGCGCTATGGTTATCACCCGCTGAATGTAGCGCCGTCAAAGTTGCGCGCCCCAATCAACCGTTTTTCACCTCGTGCGCTGACCGGCTGGGGCATTCGCAAGACAATTCGTGATTACGCCAGTTGTGCTGAGCTAGCTCAGCGTGCCGGGTACGATGGCGTGGAGATCATGGGGTCGGAAGGCTATCTGATCAACCAGTTCATCGCGCCGCAGACCAATCAGCGGAAAGATCAGTGGGGCGGTAGCTTTGAGAACCGCATCCGGCTTGCCGTTGAGGTAGTGCGCGCGACCCGTGCCAAGGTGGGGCCGAATTTCATCATTATTTTCCGGCTCTCTATGCTCGATCTGGTTGAGGGCGGGAGTAACTGGGACGAGGTGGTGGCGCTGGCCAAAGCGATTGAAGCCGCCGGAGCAACCATCATCAACACCGGCATCGGCTGGCACGAGGCGCGGATTCCGACTATCGCCACCATGGTGCCGCGCGCCAACTTTGCCTGGGTCACCAAGCGACTGAAGGGCGAAGTCAGCATTCCGCTGATCACGACCAATCGGATCAATACCCCGGAAATCGCCGAAGACGTGCTGGCCTCGGGATGTGCCGACATGGTGTCGATGGCGCGACCATTTCTGGCTGACCCAGCTTTTGTGAGCAAAGCCGCAGCCAATCAGGCGGATCAGATCAATACCTGCATCGCCTGTAATCAAGCCTGTCTCGACCACATTTTTAATGGCAAGCTGACCTCGTGTCTGGTTAATCCACGCGCCTGCCACGAGACTGAGTTGATTATCGAAAAGACCAAAGCGCCCA
>CAYRBE010000110.1:1413-7966 GCA_964422345.1 uncultured Dechloromonas sp. | reverse complement strand
TAGCGCGGTTGAAGGGCATTTCATCGCGGTCGCCGAGAAAGAAATACTGGCGGAAATATTCGCCGAGATTTTCAAAGAAAAACCGCAGATGCCCGATGATCGGGAAGTTGCGTAACACCGTGTGGCGTTTTTGAGTGATGTCCCGGAGATACCAGAAGACCAACATAACCGCGACGATGAGCGCGACCAGCACCCCCATGCTGACATGAAAAACCCCGAGAACCTCAGCCATGCCTCACCCCCAGACGGTACAATCACGCTTCTAGCATGCCTGTTGAAGCACACTATGTCTATCGAATTTGATTTTCCGCTGGTTGAAGAAATTTCCTGCAATGTCGATGCCGCACTAAAAGAGGATATTGGCGCCGGTGACCTCACAGCCAGTCTGGTGCCGGGCGACCGTCAGGTTAAGGCCACGGTGATATCCAGAGAAGCCGGCGTTTTGTGTGGTCAGGCTTGGTTTGACCTCTGTGTTTTGCGGCTTGACCCCAAGGCTACGGTCAAATGGCAGGTTGCCGATGGTGAGCGAATTGTCGCAAATCAGTTACTTTGTGAGATAGAGGCTAATGGCCGCGCCCTGCTCTCAGCCGAGCGCAGCGCCCTCAATTTTTTGCAGCTACTCTCGGCCGTAGCCAGCAAGGCGCGCATTTACGCCGATGAAATTGCCGGCACCAAGGCACAGGTAGTTGATACCCGTAAAACACTGCCCGGTCTGCGTATTGCACAAAAATTTGCCGTCCGCTGTGGTGGTGGCGGCAACCACCGGCTGGCACTGTGGGATGCTATTCTGATCAAGGAAAACCATATTCACGCGGCCGGTGGTATTGCTCAGGCAATGGCGGCAGCTCACGAAGTTGCTGCTTCTGCAGCAGATCGCTGCAAGTTTATCCAGATTGAAGTTGAGTCAATTGCCGAGTTAGAAACCGCACTGGCTGCAGGCGCCACGATGATCCTGCTCGACAACTTTACGCTCGACATGATGCGTCAGGCAGTCAAGCTCAATGCGGGTCGGGCAATTCTTGAATCTTCAGGCAATGTTAGTCTGGAGACCATCCGTGGCATCGCTGAAACCGGGGTTGACCGGATTTCGGTGGGTGCCTTAACTAAAGATGTGAAGGCGCTGGATTTATCAATGCGCTTTATTGGCTAGATATTCCGGTCATTTGTGGTCATAATTCGGCCCAACAAATCCAATAACCATAACCGTCGGGAGCCATGATGCTTTTCGCCCTGTTCTACGTTATCGCGATTGTTGTTTTGGTACTGCACTTCACTGGTTTTTTGGTTCGCCACAATATCGAGTGGTTGGTGCTTGTGCTGGCAATTGCTGTTTTCCCCGCCGTCATTTATCTTTGACAGCTCAGAAAGCGAAAAAGGCAGATCAACCCGCTTGGGCGATCTGCCTTTTTTATTGGGCGGTGTTAGTGTTTAGACGCGCTCAACCAGGAATTGTTTTACAGCAACAACATCCGGTGCCATCACCACTACGTGCTGCGGCAGCTTTTCAATACCGACCATCTCAGCTGGGCGTACTGGTTCGGTGTTGAGTGCTTCGCGTATCGTTTCCTCAAACTTTGCCGGCTGTGCGGTTTCGAGCACGATCATCGGAATACCCGGCAGACGGTGCTCAAGCGCTACTTTCAAGCCGTCGGCAGTATGAGTATCGACCATCACCTTGTAGCGTTCCTGTGCAAAGCGGATGGTATTGAGCCGGTCAGTGTGGGTGCTCTTACCGGATACAAAACCGAAATTTGCCATTTTTGACCAGTGCACCGTAGCACTCAAGTCGAAGGCCTCACCTTTATCAACTTTAGCCCAGAGTTCCTTGACGATGGCGGGGTCACGCCCGACAAGATCGAAAACGAAGCGCTCGAAGTTTGAGGCTTTGGAAATATCCATTGACGGGCTGGAGGTGACGTTGGTTTCAACCGAGGTGCGCGGGCGGTAAATGCCGGTGCGGAAAAATTCGTCGAGGACATCATTTTCGTTGGTGGCGAGGACCAGACGGGCAATCGGCAGGCCCATCATACGAGCGATGTGGCCGGCGCAGATGTTGCCGAAGTTGCCGGAGGGCACCGAGAAAGCGACTTGTTCGTCGTTGCTCTTGGTCGCTAGGAAATAGCCCTGGAAGTAATAGACGATCTGCGCCGCAACCCGCGCCCAGTTGATCGAATTGACCGCACCAATCTTGTATTTGGCCTTGAACTCGGCATCGTTGGAAACCGCCTTGACGATGTCCTGAGCGTCATCAAACATGCCGGTGACGGCGATGTTGAAGATATTGGGGTCTTGCAGCGAGTACATCTGGGCACGCTGGAAGGCGCTCATTTTGCCATCCGGCGAGAGCATGAAAACTTTCACGTTGTGCTTGCCGCGCATGGCGTACTCGGCGGCTGAACCCGTGTCGCCGGAGGTGGCACCAAGAATGTTGATCGACTCGCCACGCTTGTCGAGCACGTACTCGAAGAGGTTGCCGAGTAATTGCATCGCCATATCCTTGAAGGCCAGCGTCGGGCCGTTCGACAGCTCCTGCGTATACAGGCCGTCTTCAAGTTTGGTCAGCGGAGTAATTTCAGCGGCATTGCCACCATTGCGGGTGTGGCGATAAACCTGAGCGGTATAGGTCTTGGAAACCAGTGCCTTGAGATCAGCAGCAGGAATGTCGGTGATGAATTTTGAGAGAATCTCGTAAGCAAGGTCGGCATACGACAGCTTGCGCCAGGCATCGAGTTCGGCACGGCTGATTTGCGGATAGCTTTCCGGCAAATAGAGGCCACCATCCGGCGCCAGACCACCGAGAAGAATGTCGCAGAAAGCCTGGGGCGCGGCATGACCGCGTGTCGAGATATAGCGCATGGCGAAAACCTGAAAAGCGAAAAAAGGAGATTTTACCGCGTCGAAGGCGTGACGCGCAGTGCCTGAATCAAACCAGTGACAAACAACAACAAGCCAATCACCAGCAAACCAACACTGAGTTGGGTGTATCCGGCCAGTATGGCGAGTGCCGAAGCAAACCAGCAGGCCGCGCGTATCTGACCAGATGCCGCAAGTTTCTGGCGCATGATCGGCCTAGCCGGAATCATCGGCCCCGGCCAGCGCCAGACTGGCAAGAGCTGACTCAAGGCACCCGTAACCAATGGCAATAAGAATCCTATACCCCACGCCAGTAGCGCACCGTGACTCGGCAGGATGCCTGCCCCATGCCAGACACCTACGCTTAAAGCCAATACCAATCCAAAAACAGCCATGACTAGCGAGGCTGCGACACCATCGCCAAATAGTTGCTTAAAACCAAAGCGACGAACCCAATGGCCAATCAAGCCGAGTGCAGCAACCAGCACAAGTACGGCCCCCGGTGTGGCAAATGGCCAGCTGATCGAAGCGCCGGTTGCCAACACCACAGCACCACCAGCAACCAGCCATAATCTACGGCGCAACCAGCCAGCGGCTTCGGGATCAGGCTTACCCAATGCGGTCGGCAGCAAGACAGGCAAGGTTCCTAGAGCCGCAAGACCAATCAGGCCGATGGTATTAAGGTGTAGATGGAAAATCTTTAAGGCGCGCCATTGGTGCGGCCAGACGCTCATTAGCAGAATGGCTAGTAACGCCACCATCAGGCAGATCAGTGCCACACCATACCAGCGCCAGCCGGGGTGCGGTGTGCCTAGTGTCGAACGGGCACGGCTGGCGATCCAGTTGAGCAAAATTGCCGCTAAAACGAGGTCCACCGTAGCAGCGAGATGCAACAACTCATATGGCAAAATGCCTTGCATTGCGCCCACGGTCATCAGGCCAGCGGCTTGGGCAATGGGAGGAATACGATTAATCAGGGGGCCGGGATTACCCGTGCGGGTTAGAACCGGTACAAAATGGCTGATCGCAGCAAAGATCAGCGGCACAATGCCGACGGCAAAGGCAATGTGGGCAACAGCAACTGGCGAACCTAACCCGCTCAGCGCCAGTGCGGCGCAGGCAATGAGTGAAACTAGGGTTAGGCTCGCGGTATAAAGCAATCAGGCAGCAACAACAGTAAAGTCGATCACGATAGCGCCCGGCTCACGCTGTTTGTACTCAATCGCGAGGTGTGCACCGTAGCGTTGCTGAAGCTGGGCCAGCAAAGGCAGCGGATCGTGGTCGTTGCAAAAACGCATGGTTTCACCAGCCTGAAGCGCATCAAGAGCACCGAAGATGGCGGCGTGACGGAAACGCTTGGCGATGCCGCGTGCATCGAATGGATAAAGGGCTTCTGGGGTGGGGAGATGACAAGCGTGCATGGATATTCCTTTGACAAAATGACTTACAGGGAAACGCTATTCTTTAGTAAATCAGTCGGGAATTCTTTGATCTTCGTCAGCATCTCTAAGCTAGCCTTTGGATCAACGCGAAATCCAGTTTCCTTTTGCATCTTGCGACCACCAACCAGATGGTGCCTGCTCTATCCACTCTTTGCCGAAGGCGAAGGAGGCGTATTTCTCCCATGTACTGAGTGTATCGTTACCATGCCCAACGGCGACTGATGTTTGGGTGTAGATGTAGGCGCGATCGTTGTTTTCATCGCGCAGCAACTGTTTTAGTGCATTTTTTTGAGCGTTGTCACGAACAGCCACAAAGCCGCTCGCTGTATTGCCAATGGCCCCCTGTTCAAAGTGCGGCTTGAGTTCTGGATAACGTTTGTAGCTGCGCTTGATGGACCGCGACAGGTCACCGCCGGAATATGCCAGTTCGGCTAGCCCATCAAGCGATTCCTGCTTGTAAATCAGGGAGACGACCTGCTTGGCCTCAAGTTTTGTCCCCGAAGCAGCGGTGTAAACGCCGACATTATGAACCGCCACATTTTCACAGGCAGTCAGCAACAGCGCAGCCAGGCTCACCCCCAAAACACTGCGCCGTGTATTTAATGTGGTTGCTGCATTTTTCTCGCTCATCCAAATTGCTCCATCGCGTAAATCAGTTGTCGCTATCAGCCATATTAGCAGCAACTCGTTTAGCCGTTAGCGCTGCGGCCAAGCAAGCGCCCTGGTTTATCCGCGGGCAAGCCGCCGAAAATTGATTCAAGGCAGCGCCCAACCTGTTGCCATAGCGAAACTCGGTCAGCCGGAATCAAAACAAGCTGACCACCCTGGCAGGCCGACAGATTGACCCAGCCACTTTCTTCAATGACCTGAAGTTGCTCGTCGGCCAAAACGAACTCCTGACTAAATAATATGTCCTGCATATAACCAGCTTGAACCTGCATTTTGATTGGGCCGGCAAGGACCAGCACCATACTGCCGGCTTCGAGCAAGACTTGCCGATGTTCGCCTCGGTACAGGTCCAGCGTCATTGTGCGTCTATCGTCCATGATGTTTCTCCAGTAATCCCTGCACTCAGGGCATGGACACATGGTAGAGATCAGATGGCACCAAAAACAGTCACAGGAAAATACTATCTGCACCGTAACAGATAGGAAAATTTAGAATCTGCTATGGTACGTTTTGCCACCATCTATATCTGTTTTGCTGGACGCCAACAAGGGAAGATCAGGCATGAACTCAATACCGCTCTATCGTCAGATATCCAACCATTACCGCGAGGCCATCGAAGCCGGCACGCTCGCTCAGGGCGACCGTTTTCCTTCGGTGCGCAAGCTGATGGCTCGCCACAGCGTCAGCTTATCGACTGCGCTACAACTCTGTCGTCAACTCGAAAGTGACGGCTGGCTTGAGGCCCGCCCGCGCTCGGGTAATTTTGTCCGTATTCCCCGCCGGATTAGTCCTGCCCCCTTGGCTGAGCCGGTACCCGGTCAGTTGCTTGATCCGGCGCAGTATGTTGGGATCAATGCACGGGTGTCTGAATTCATCGCCCGTGGTCGGCAAAGCGCGGTCAAAATCAATTTCTCCAGCGCCCGCAGCGCGCCGGAACTCTACCCCGGCGAGGCGCTGAAAAATGCGGCAACCCGTGCCTTGCGCAAGCATCCGGAAATACTGGTCAGACCACCGGCCAACAACGGCAATTTGATTTTCCGTTCGGCTCTGGCCAAACGAGCCATGGCCAACGGACTGGTTCTGACCCCGGAGGATGTGCTGGTTACTCAGGGCTGTATCGAGGCGCTTAATCTGGCTTTGCGAGCGGTGACCCAGCCGGGTGACATCGTCGCCATTGAATCTCCGACATTCTTTGGCCTATTGCAGGTGCTGGAAACTCTTGGACTAAGGGCATTGGAAATTCCGACCAGCCCACAAACCGGCATTTCGGTCGAGGCGCTTGAGCTGGCTATACAAACGACCGATGGGATCAAAGCACTGGTGGTTGTGCCTCACCTCCAGAATCCGCTCGGCAGCATCATGCCGGAATCGCACAAGGAGCGACTGGTCAAACTTTGCAGCGCGCAACGTATCGCCCTGATCGAGGATGATACTTACAGCGCGCTAACTGATGACGAAGCGCCAATGCAGGCGCTCAAGTCATGGGACAAGGAAGGCAATGTGATCTACTGCGCCTCGCTGCACAAAGTGCTGGCTCCCGGCATGCGGCTGGGCTGGATGAGCGCCGGGCGCTGGCAGTCGCGGGTCGA
>CAYRBE010000110.1:0-1313 GCA_964422345.1 uncultured Dechloromonas sp. | reverse complement strand
CAGCAGCAGAGTTCATCGCTTCCAGCGCCTATGACCGCCACCTGCGGCGGCTACGCAACTGCCTGAAAAACCAGCGTCAGCAAACTGCTGAAACTATCGCAAATTACTTCCCTGATGGCACCCGCCTGACTGAACCCGCCGGTGGATTGGCGTTGTGGGTCGAATTGCCGACAGGTGTTTCATCGCGCCGGGTCTTCGATGCGGCATTGGCCGAAGGTATCTTCATTGCACCGGGCTTGATGTTTTCAAACTCCAACCGTTACGACAGCTACATCCGCATCAACTGCGGTGCGCCCTACTCTCCTGAGATCGATGCAGCGTTAAAACGGCTGGGGAAAATTTGCGGGCAACTGGCGTAAGGCTAAAAATGGTTTTTGCCGTTTTTGGCGGTGCACCGCGCCCCGCAGGAAGCACCCTTGGGGTGTAGCACTCACATTTCTGGCAAAAAAACGGGAGCCATCGGCTCCCGTTCCGTTGAGCAATCCAGATGCATTAGCCTTACATCGCCTTCAGATAAGCCTCTGCAGCAGCGAAGCGAAGCAAGGAACCAATCACCAGATCGAGGAAGCCTAAAATGTGAATTGGTTTCTCGGCAGCAATCCATGCCTTGCCGGTGGCACCGACCGGAATATGAACACCTTCCGGCTCTTCAAACTCAAGAATCACCGTCCGGCCAACTTCGTGGCTGTTCTTCATCACATGCTGCGCCACACTTTGCGGCGTACCGAACAATGACCCCTGTGCCTCGCCGGTTGATTCGGTAATGCTATGGACCCGCGCCCGGAAAATCTTCCCCGGATAGGCATCAACATAAAACTCGGAGAAAGCATGCGGCTTGATGTACTCGTACACCTGATCCGGAATCCGCAGTTCGATGAATTTCTTGTTGGTGAACATGTGGATAGCGGCTGGACGGGATTCTCCAAAATACTGCCCTTCCGACGAATACTGTACGGCGACCTGACCATCGACCGGGGCGACGACTAATGCCTTGTCAACTTTCCATTTGAGGTCAGCAATATCCTGCTCGGCCTTGGTCACCAGATCGCGCTGGGTTTCAACTTCGGCCACCTTTGCGTCGTACTCGGCTTGGGGAATGACTTCGCCACGTAGTTTGCCAAGGCGCTTGAGGTCGTTTTCGAGCTTGTTCAACTGGGTTTGTAGCCTGGCCTTTTCAGCCTTTTTCGACGCCATCTGAATTTCGTAACGGTCGGTCTTGAAACTATAAACTGGGTCACCGGCCTTAAGCTTCTGGTTGTGAGTCACGTATATCTTGTCGATTTCACCACCGGCTGGCGTATTGAGAACGACGT
>CAYRBE010000109.1:0-7993 GCA_964422345.1 uncultured Dechloromonas sp. | reverse complement strand
GTAACGGTCAGAACATCCTCAGACAATGCAGCGATTGAAGTGTGGGTAGCACCGTCGAACAAAACCTTGTCGTACACTTCATCAGCATAAATAATCAGGTGATGCTGACGGGCGATTTCAATCAGTTCGCGGAGCAACTCATCCGGATACAGCGCGCCGGTCGGGTTATTAGGGTTGATGATTACAATGGCGCGGGTCTTCGCATTGATTTTGCTGCGAATGTCGTCCAGATCCGGCAGCCAGCCCTTCTCTTCATTACACAGGTAATGCTTGGGCGTACCACCGGAAAGGCTGATCGCAGCCGTCCACAACGGATAATCCGGCGCGGGGACTAATACTTCATCACCAACATCGAGCAGCGCATTCATCGCCATCACGATCAACTGGGAAACGCCATTGCCGACAAAGATGTCCTCTAGCGTCACACCTTTGATGTGCTTCTGCTGGCAGTAGTGCATGATCGCCTTACGCGCCGCGAAAATCCCTTTGGAATCCGTATAACCCGCCGCATTGGGCATGTTACGGATAATGTCCTGCTGGATTTCTTCCGGCGAGTCAAAGCCGAACGCGGCAAGGTTGCCGATGTTCAGCTTGATGATCTTATGGCCCTCATCCTCCATCTGCTTAGCCTTCTGCAGCACGGGGCCGCGGATGTCATAGCAGACGTTGTTGAGCTTGGCAGATTTTTTAATTTGCTTCATGCGAGATGTCCATCGGAGCCGTATCTAGCCGCCATCAGCCAGACTACAGAGCCCCCAAAGGTATAATCCTACTATTATCGTATGGTGCACCGCAATTTTGGCGACCTTTTCTGGGTAAATAAACAGTGAAACTCCACATTTCCAACACCGCCGGACTCAATATTTTTACTGCCTACGGCGAAGGCTATGTTTCGGTCAATAAAGAAAAGCAGGAAAAGAACCTGATTTTACTGCCCGAATCAATGATTCCTGAATGGACAACAAACACCTTTGCCACCCTCAATGAGGCTGATATGCAGGTTCTGCTCGGCCTAGGCACCGAGATCGTTTTGCTTGGCACCGGAAATCGTCTGCGCTTTCCGCCCGGTCCTCTGATGCGCCCATTTGCTCCGGCAGGTATCGGTCTTGAAATCATGGACATGCAAGCCGCCTGTCGCACTTTCAATATTCTCGCAGCAGAAGGTCGCAAGGTCGCTGCCGCTATTTTGTTTGAGTAAATCGGTCTAAAAACTGCCTGCAAGTATTGGTGGTTTCACTACGCTCTCCGTAATAGGAGATACCAGCATAGTGATGGGTGAAACGATGAGTAGAAATGAAAAACGGCCCCAAGGGGCCGTTTTTCAATACAAATTGGCGGACACGCAGGGATTCGAACCCTGGATCCAGGTTTTGCCCGGATGCACCCTTAGCAGGGGTGTGCCTTCGACCACTCGGCCACGTATCCTTTTGAAGAGCGCGGATAATATAGTGTCCGCGCTCTTTGGTCAAACCTTACTGATCAAGACCGAAGGTACGATGCAGCACACGGACGGCCAATTCCAGATATTTTTCGTCGAGAACGACTGAAATTTTGATTTCGGAAGTGGAAATCATCTGGATATTGATACCTTCATCAGCCAGTGCCTTGAACATCTGGCTGGCGACACCCGGATGGGAACGCATGCCGACGCCGACAGCAGAGACTTTACAAATCTTGTTGTCGCCGGTGATCTCACGAGCACCCAGCTTGGCTTTAACGCCTTCTAGGATGCTTTGTGCCTTGGCGTATTCACCGCGATTGACGGTGAAGGAGAAATCAGTGGTGCCATCATGGCCGACGTTCTGAATGATCATGTCGACGTCAATATTGGCTTCAGCGATTGCACCAAGGATCTGGTAAGCGATACCCGGGGTGTCAGGAACACCCAGCATGGTGAGTTTGGCTTCATCGCGATTGAATGCGATACCGGAGATGATCGGTTGTTCCATGTTCTTGTCTTCCTCAACAGTAATCAGCGTACCTTCCCCTTCATCCTGGAAGCTGGAAAGAACGCGTAGTTTGACCTTGTATTTACCGGCGAATTCGACCGAGCGAATCTGCAGCACCTTGGAGCCGAGGCTGGCCATTTCCAGCATCTCTTCAAAGGTGATGGTGTCGAGTTTCTTGGCTTCAGGCACGACACGCGGGTCGGTGGTATAAACGCCATCGACGTCGGTGTAGATCTGGCACTCGTCAGCTTTTAGTGCGGCCGCGAGGGCAACGCCGGAGGTGTCTGAGCCACCACGACCGAGCGTCGTGATATTGCCATCAGCATCAACCCCCTGGAAGCCAGCAACGACCACGACGTGACCACTCTCCAGATCGCGACGCATGTTGGCTTCGTCGATTGAAAGGATGCGTGCTTTGGTGAAGGTGCTATCGGTCAAAACCTTGACCTGGCCGCCAGTGTAACTCTTGGCCTTGCAACCGATTTCCTTGAGCGCCATGGACAGCAAGCCAATGGTGACTTGCTCGCCGGTGGACATGATCATGTCCAGCTCACGCGGATCGGGATTGGCCTGAATCTCTTTGGCCAGTGCAATCAGCTTGTTGGTTTCGCCGCTCATTGCCGACAGCACGACCACAACCTGATGGCCCTGTGCCTGGAATTTAGCGACCCGCTTAGCGACATTCTTAATGCGCTCGGGATTGGCGACTGAGGTGCCGCCGTACTTTTGAACTATCAACGCCATCGATTTATCCGGTTAAACGTTGGAAACATGAAAAAGAGGGCGGGATTTTACCCCGCCCCGGGCTTTTTCTAAAGAATTGGATACTTAAAGATCAGCCAGAACGCGCAAATGCGCGCCAACGCTACGTGCCAGCGAGGTCATGACGTAGCCGCCTTCAAGCATGGAGACGATACGCTTGTCACACAACTCCGCCGCCAGCTTCTTAAGGTGATCGGTACACCAAGCGAAATCCTTTTCAAGCAATTTCAGGCCACCCATATCATCTTCGTAATGGCCGTCAAAACCTGCCGAGATAAAAATCATCTGCGGCTTGAATTCTCTCAGGCGTGGCGTCCAGACCTGAGTGACTGCGTCACGAAATTCTTCGCCGCCACACCCGGCTGCCAGCGGAACATTACACATGTTGGCCGCTGGTTTTTCAGCGCCGCTATAAGGATAGAACGGATGCTGGAAAATGCTACACATCAGCACGTTTTCATCACCAGCAAAGCAATCTTCGGTACCGTTACCGTGGTGCACATCAAAGTCAATGATCGCAACTCGCTCAAGACCGTGAGCTTTCAGTGCATGACGCGCCGCAACCCCGATGTTGTTGAAGAAGCAAAAACCCATGGCATTCGCTTTTTCGGCGTGGTGACCGGGCGGGCGAACGGCACAGAAAGCATTTTCATGCTCACCGCTCATCACCATATCAACGGCCATGCATCCTGCACCGGCTGCGCGCAATGCGGCACTCCATGTGTATGGATTCATTGCAGTATCCGGGTCAAGGTGTACAACGCCATGCTCAGGAGAGGCGCGTTTCAGACGCTCCAAGTGAGAGGCCGGGTGCACACGAAGTAATTGTTCGAAGGTTGCAAGCGGCGCATCGTGATACACAAAATAGGCGTCAATCCCTTGAGCAATCATGTGGTCGTTAATCGCGGTGAGGCGCTGTGGGCATTCCGGGTGATGCGAGCCCATGTCGTGCAACATACAGTCGCGATGGGTAATAAAGGCAGTGGTTGTCACTTGTTCTCTTTCTCCGGGCCGGCGCACACAATGTACGCACGTCGAAATGACATTATCTTCCTATTTCATAGCTCGCTTCAAGCATTAGAATCAGGTTCAATACTTAGTTGGGAAATTCAGCATGTTTAGCGCCACACTTTCTGCTTTAACCAGCCGTCCCCGACCGCTGGATCAGTTGCTGGCCGAAGCCGGCAAAATCATTCTTGGCAAGGATAGGGAAATTCGCCTGGCACTGACTTGTCTGCTGGCTGGCGGCCATCTTTTGATCGAAGACCTGCCTGGAATGGGCAAGACCACCCTCGCCCACACCTTGGCGCGCTTGCTGGGGTTAGATTTTTCACGGGTACAGTTTACGAGCGACCTATTGCCTGCTGACATCACTGGCGTTTCCATCTTTGATCGCGAACACAGCGAGTTTCGCTTTTTGCCGGGGCCCATTTTTGCGCAGATGGTACTGGCTGATGAGATCAATCGCGCCACGCCCAAGACGCAAAGTGCCTTACTTGAAGCAATGGAAGAGTATCAGGTAACCAGTGAGGGCCAGACGCGTGATCTGCCAACGCCATTTTTTGTGATTGCAACGCAAAACCCGGCGCACCAGATTGGCACCTTTCCGCTCCCTGAATCTCAACTCGACCGCTTTTTAATGCGTATCGAACTGGGCTACCCTGACCGCGAGGCTGAACGTGCTTTGCTGACACAAGGTGGACGACGCCAAGCGATCAATCAGATTCCCTCACAGATTCTTTCCAGCGATCTCCCTGCTCTGCAAAAACAGGTTGCTGCCACTCATGTCGCCAGCCCTTTGATCGACTACATTCAGGCGCTGGTTGAGGCGACGCGCCAAATGACCAGCGTTCAGCACGGGTTGTCGCCCCGTGCCGGTCTGGCTTTACTCGCAGCATCGCGTGCTTGGGCTTGGCTCGATGGGCGTGACATGGTGCTACCGGATGATGTGCAAGCCGTTTTGCCAGCCATTGCCCGTCACCGCCTGCGTTCGGCGCAGGGCAGTGGCTACGCCAGCAACGAAGACATTAGCAATCTAATCCGCAGCGTATCTATTCCCTGAACCCTACACCAAAGCTCATGGCAGTACTCGCCACCTTGAAACAGAAGCTATTCCGCTGGGAAAGCGATGGCGTTGCGCCGCTACGTCTCGGCCAGCGTCGGGTGTTTATTTTGCCAACACGGAGTGGTTTGGTCTTTGCAATTGCCTTGATTGCGATGTTACTGGGAGCGATCAATTACACGCTGGCACTTGGCCATGCGCTGGTTTTTCTATTGGTTGGGCTAGGGGTAAATGGCATGGTGCATACCTTTCGAAATCTCTACGGCTTGGTTATTACGCCGGGGCGGTGTGAACCGGTGTTTGTCGGGGAAACAGCCCACTTTGGCCTGACGATTGAAAACGATCGCCCAACACCTCGGCTGGCACTTGAATTTGAAGCTGAGCCGGACAATGTAGTGAATGCTACGGTGCACGGCCTAAAAAGCGAAAAAATCAATATTCCGCTAAGCGCTCTCCGGCGAGGTTGGTTGGCGTTGCCTCGGGTTAAATTGGCAAGCCGTTACCCTCTTGGTTTTTTTGTTGCGTGGAGCTACCTCAATCCCACCCTGCGTTGCCTGGTTTATCCTGAGCCAATCTTCATTCCCTTACCACCTCCGTCAGCCGTAGAAAAACATGGGGAGTCTCGTGGTGACGGCGGGCAAGATGATTTTGCCGGATTTCGTGATCGCCACCCGGCAGACTCACTTCGCCACGTCGCCTGGAAGCTTAGCGCGAGGGATACCAGCGATCGCCCGCTGCAAGTCAAACAATTTGCCGGTGGCGCACAACAGGAACGACAACTCGACTGGTTGCTCAGTGATTCATCGCTCCCGGTCGAAACCCGCATCTCGCACCTTACTGGCTGGGTCCTGCAGGCCGATGCCGAGGGTGAAACTTACGGTTTGATATTGCCTGACATTCAAATTGCGCCAGGCCACGGAACCCGACATCGTGAGCAATGCCTTGAAGCGCTGGCGGTATTTGCGCCATGAGTATCTCCGCCCGCGAGGCACTCGATCACAATGCGATACCTTGGTTGTTTATTGCATCATTGGCTGCGATTGCCCCTCACTTCACCTATCAACCGCTCTGGCTCAGCCTGTTTTCAGTCTTAATCCTTGCTTGGGCTGGCTGGCTATGGTGGAAAAATTTGGCGTTACCACGGCGCTGGCTTGTCATATTTATAGTCATGGCAGGCACAGCCGGTGTGCTTCTGGAGTACCGCAGCTTGTTCGGGCGTGACGCAGGCGTCGCCATGCTTGTTTTGTTCATGGCGATGAAGCAACTGGAACTAAAAGGCAAACGTGATGGCCTCGTAATTGTCACCCTTGGCTATTTTTTACTGCTTACCCACTATTTCTATTCCCAAAGCATTCCCACCGGCATCTGGTTACTGATTGCCATGTGGATACTCACAGCCAGCCTGATACGACTACAGGGTGGCCCCGCCAGCGCGACTCGCTCCACCCTGCGCTACGCCGCGACTCTTACGGTACAGGCGATTCCTTTTATGCTCGTCCTCTACCTATTGTTTCCACGTATTTCCGGGCCGTTATGGGGATTGCCGCAAGACGCCCACGCCGGCAAAACCGGTTTGTCGGACACGATGGAGCCGGGTTCAATATCGCAACTGGTACGAAACAGCGATATTGCTTTTCGCGTTCGTTTTGACGGCGAAACACCAGTCAAAGAAAAGCTCTACTGGCGCGGCCCGGTCATGGAGATACTGGATGGCAACAGTTGGCGTCCTTACGCAGGCCGGCGGCGTGTTGAGCAGCTTGAAACAATCAGCCGGCCAATCAGTTATGAAACAACCCTTGAAGCCCACAACCAGCGTTGGCTACTTGCCCTTGATGCGCCCACCAGTCTCCCGCCGGAAACTGCTCTGAACGGTGTTTTGGCAGTCAATCACAAAGACCCCATCGTCAATCGCCAACGCTTTCGGCTAAGTTCCAGCCTTGACTATCGATTTAACCCACAGGAAGACACTGAGGTATTGACCCGTAACCTCACGCTGCCCAAGGGGATCAACCCTCAAACCCGACGTCTCGCAAAACAGTGGCGAGAGAGCGATAGCCGCCCCGAAGTCATCATCCGCAATGCGCTCGAAATGTTTGCCAAAGATTTTTACTACACCCTGCGTCCGCCACTCCTTGGGCGACACAGCGTTGATGAATTCCTGTTCAACACCAAGCGCGGGTTTTGTGAGCATTACTCGGCAGCTTTTGTCGTCCTGATGCGTAGCGCCGGCATTCCGGCGCGGGTGATTGGCGGCTATCAGGGCGGTGAACACAATCCGGTCGATGGTTATCTCGTCGTACGCCAATCGGATGCTCACGCCTGGGCTGAAGTCTGGCTGGCTGAACGAGGCTGGGTCAGAATAGACCCCACTGCGGCGGTATCACCCAGTCGCATCGAAATCGGCATTGCTGATGCGCTGGACGCTGGCGAACCGCTACCCGCACTTATTCAAAGCCGCATCGAATGGCTGCGTACGGCGCGTTATCGCTGGGAAGCCATCAACAACGCCTGGAATCAGCAAATTCTCGGCTACAACCCGCAACGTCAACGCGAGCTGTTGAGTCGGCTGGGTCTAAACGACAATGACTGGCGCAGCCTGGCACTGACACTCGCCGCAATCTGCGCCCTTTTGCTCGGCATACTTACCGCTTGGACGCTTTACCAGCGGCCGCGTCTTGACCCTGCAACCCGCCTTTGGCATAAAGCCCTGCGACATCTGAAGCGAAGACAAGTAAACTCGCAGCCTTGGGAAACACCACTGGCACTGTTACAGCGGGTTAAAACTGAACAACCTGCTTTGGCTCCCCATTTTGAGCGTGTTGTTGAGGCTTATTTACTCACCCGCTACAGCGCCAACCAGAACGAATTAAAGAAACTGCACGATGCCATCGTGCAACTGCCCTGACGGAGATGGAGTTGAAAAAAGAATTGAACAAGAAATTAAGCATCCTACTGCTGGCAGCATGTGCCGGGCTAAGCCACGCAACACCTGCGACCAAAACATTCGCTGATGATCCTGCGGTTATTGAATTTGCCCATGATCTCGAAAAACGCCACGCCTTCAACCCAACCGAACTTCTCGACCACTTCTCCCAAATCAAACCAAATACCCGTGTTCTTGAGTTGATCAAACCACCCGCATCGCCAACGCAACGGTCTTGGGAGCGTTACCGCCCGCGTTTTCTGAATGATCGCCGGATCAATGGCGGTGTCCGTTTTT
>CAYRBE010000108.1:3890-8088 GCA_964422345.1 uncultured Dechloromonas sp. | reverse complement strand
GGCTGGGATGCAGTTATCGCTACCAACCTGACCTCACTGTTCAATATGACCAAGCAAGTTTCTGCCAAAATGGCAGAGCGTGGCTGGGGTCGTATTGTTAACATCTCTTCGGTTAACGGCGTCAAGGGTCAGGCTGGCCAGACCAACTACTCCGCTGCCAAGGCTGGCGTTATTGGTTTCACCAAGGCACTGGCTGCTGAGCTGGCTGCTAAGGGCGTTACCGTCAATGCTATCTGCCCGGGCTACGTTGCCACCAAGATGGTTATGGCGATCAAACCTGAAGTTCTGGAAACCATCGTTGGTTCCGTACCGATGAAGCGCCTGGCTAAGCCAGAAGAAATCGGCTACGCCTGTGCTTACTTGTCGAATGATCTGTCCGGCTTCACTACCGGTGCCACGATCAACATCAACGGCGGTCTGTACTACCAGTAATAGCGCTGCCAAAATTTGTATGTGTTTATGCAAATTTTGCGTCACAACAGAAACAGGCGCCGGCAGGCGCCTGTTTTTTTGGCTATAATGCTGCACTGCACACAAACTGTTTAAGGGCCATAGCATGACGGATTCGGTACGCCTGATTAAGAAATACCCCAATCGTCGCCTTTACGACACCAAGACTAGTGCTTACATTACGTTAAGTGATGTTAAGGAATTGGTGCTCAATTCAGAGGCATTCAAGGTAGTTGATGCCAAGCTGGGGGATGACTTGACGCGTAGTATTTTGCTTCAGATTATTCTCGAGGAAGAGTCGGGTGGTATGCCGATGTTCTCAAGTGAGTTACTGGCCGGTTTTGTTCGTTTCTACGGTAGTGCAATGCAGGGCATGCTCGGGAAGTATCTGGAAAACAACATGAAGACCTTTGTTGATTTTCAGCATAAGTTCCAGGATCAATCTCACGCCATGTACGGTGGTGCAGATAACAGCAGTCAGCAGGCGGATTATTGGGCGCAGTTTCTCAATTTTCAGCAACCTGCAATGCAGAGCATGATGACTGCGTATATGGATCAATCGAATCAAATGTACCAGTCGCTGCAGGATCAGCTCCAGCAAAAGACCCGCACGATGTTTAACGTTCCACCATTTAAGCCCGGTACCACGGACGAAAAGTAATTCCTTATGAGGACACGGTTTTTTCGTTAAAGGAAAAGCCGAGTCCAGCTTTGGTGGGTAATGTCAGTTGCCCGTTTCTGATCATCAGCGGCTCGCCAGTATCTTCAGAAAACCATTCGCCAGTTGCCAAGCCATGAATCGATTGCGGGGCAATTACCATTGCCAAATGTGCGCAGGCGAGTACGCCGCAAACACTCTCCAGGCTGCTGGTGACAATGCACTCAATGCCGGCTGCTTTGGCCCGCAGTCCAATTTCCAGTGTGGGTAACAATCCCCCGTGGCGTGCTGGTTTTAGAATTAGCCGCTGAACAGCTGGCTGCTGAAAAAAATTGCCATTTATCAGATGAGTAGACTCGTCAATTGCCAATGGAAACCCGGCAAGTTGCTGTAAATGGCGAAGGGTTTCTTTGCTTGGATTCTTGAGTGGTTCTTCCAGGCCTTCAATCGGCAATTCCGCGCAGGCGGCAATAAATTTTTCGGCATCTGATATCGACCATGCAGCATTAGCATCAAGTCGGAGATGGATGCCTGCTGGCAGATCACGGCATAGCGTCCGCAGATAATCGACTTCATCATGCCAGTGGCCAATTCCCAACTTTATTTTTAATACTGAAAATCCTTGTGCAATTGCTGCACCACAAGACTCTTTGGTGATATTGAAAATTGCCCCTAAATTGCCGTTCACCGTAGCACTCGCTACCGGGGCTTGGTCACTTAAGAAACTATTGAGCTGCGTGCCTGCTGCTTGTGCTGCGAGGTCTAGGTAGGCTGTTTCCACCGCGAACTGCCGGGCCGCTTCTTCGCTTATCCCAAAGCCTGGGAGTGGGGCGTAATCTCCCCAACCGATACGTCCATCATCAGTTTTTAGCCTTAAAAGCTCACCGTTACGCTTGCTCAACGTCCCGCAGCTAGTTTGCCAAACTTGCTTGAGCGGGAGTTGGTAAGGTAACCAGTCGCGGGCTATGACAGCCATTTATGGGCGCTTGCGGTATTTTCCGAAGTTCGGTGGGCGGCGTTCCAGCCAGGCGTTACGGCCTTCCTGTCCTTCTTCACTCATGTAGAACAGTCCGGTTGCGTTGCCGGCCAGTTCCTGAATGCCGGCCAATCCATCGGTATCCGCATTGAAGCCGGCTTTGATCATGCGTAGTGCCATTGGCGACAGTTCAAGCATCTGGCGGCACCAGCTAAGTGTTTCGGTTTCAAGTTTATCGATCGGAACGACGGCGTTGATTAAACCCCAGTCGAGCGCTGTTGCGGCATCGTACTGGCGGCATAGTAACCAGACTTCTTTGGCGCGTTTCATGCCGATGGTGCGTGCCATCAGGCCTGCGCCCAGACCTGCATCAAAACTACCGACGCGTGGCCCGGTTTGGCCAAATCGCGCATTCTCCGCTGCAATACTCAGGTCGCAGACCAAATGCAGTACATGGCCACCACCAATGGCGTAACCGGCAATCATTGCGACTACGGGTTTAGGGCAACGGCGAATCTGCATTTGCAGATCGAGTACATTGAGGTGCGGCGTACCTCCTTCATCGATATAGCCTTCATCACCTCTTACTTTCTGGTCGCCGCCTGAACAGAATGCGTCATTGCCTGCGCCGGTCAGAATGATTACGCCAATACTGTTGTCGTGGTGTGCATGATGAAAGGCATCAATCAGCTGTTTGATCGTTTCTGGCCGGAAAGCATTGCGTCGTTCTGGTCGGTTGATGGTGATTTTTGCGATGCCCTGCGCTGTGTCGTAAAGGATATCGGAGTAGGTCTTGGCGCTTTGCCAAAGTGTCGTTTGGTCGGTCATGACATTGAGTTGAATGTAAGGTAATGCGAAGTATAGCCGTCACGCAGTATTGGATGATTTGAGATGTGTTGAATTGCAGCGATTGGTTTTGCAGAGTACCGATCTGCATGGGAGAATAAGCTCATTGATTTCTTTGAAAGTACATCTTGAAAGAGCGTCGCCGATACCATCGCTTCAACCTTCAGGGTAAGGTGATTTTGGAGTTTGGGGGGAAACGACACGAGTTTCCGGCTGCGGATATTTCAACTTCAGGTGTTGGTGTCATGCTTGACGGTTCAACATTGGGTGGGAAGCCGAGTGGCGAGGTCGGTACTTGTATTATCGACTCCCCTGATCTGGCTTGCCCGGTTGAGGCCTTTGTCAGCGTGATGAGTTCACGCAAGATCGGCCATCAACATCTGCTGGGGCTTCGTTTTGAGTCGATTAGCGACGAGCAGTTGCGAGTTATTCATGCTTATGAAACGCTGATTAAAAGTCGCAATAAAAAACATTAGAAGCCAGTCGTTTGAGCTTGTGAGGCGTCGAGCCCAAAGTATTGAAATAATCGGCCAGTCATTTTTTGGCTGCTTTTTATCCAGCGTTTAATCCTGTTGAGTCGACAAGGTTTAGTCAGACAGACTTTTCCTTCGCCAATGCTTTCAATTACCGTCAAGGCATTGTTTGGTATCTGAAAATACTGGCCCGAGGAGAGAAATACATCTTTTGTTTGCCCGCTGACGGTAATCCAGATGATTCCTGAGGTGCAAACGATCCTTATATTTCTGGCTGAGCGCAAACTCATGGGCTGGTTAGCCTTGAGGAAAAACTCGGCAGATCTTAGTTCTATTTTCATTTGCCGCTCCCTGTAAACCTTTGTAAGTTCAGGTAGTTTAGAGTTACGACAATTTTTATTACAGTTGCAGATAAGTTAAATTGTAACCAGTACAGTTCGTTAATGTATAAACTGTATTGGTCCGTTTTTTACTGAATTGTGTCGTAGCTTAAATGACTGAAATACTCCGTTATGAAAAATTGGCCACTGAGTTGGCCGGCATGATTGCTCAAGGGGTTTTACGCCATGGCGACCGCTTGCCCTCGGTTCGTAAGTTATCCGAAGAGCGCAGACTGTCGATTTCCACTGTTGTTCAGGCTTTGCGGCAACTTGAGGATAGGGGGTTGGTTGAAGCCAAACCTCAGTCGGGGTATTTTGTCAGGCACCCAGTTGCAGCAAGGGCGCAGCCGGTGCTGCGTTCAACCCCTGAAAATGCGGTGCCAGTCGATGTGACTCAGCGTCTGGTGCGGGTGCT
>CAYRBE010000108.1:0-3790 GCA_964422345.1 uncultured Dechloromonas sp. | reverse complement strand
GGTTCTTGTACCGAAGCGCTCGGTCTTTGCTTGCGTGCGGTAACCAAGCCAGGGGATACCGTTGCTGTTGAATCTCCCGCTTATTACCTGATGTTGCAGTTACTTGAAACGCTAAATCTCAAAGCACTCGAAATACCGACTGACCCTCGCCACGGTATGTCAGTTGAAGCACTTGAGTTGGCCACGCGCAATGGTGGTGTAGCGGCTTGCCTGATTGTGCCCAATGCGAGCAATCCTTTGGGTAGCGTGATGCCTGATGAGAAGAAGCAGCAATTGGCTACGTTGACGGCTGCTCGTGGTGTTGCAGTGATCGAAGATGATATTTACGGGGATCTGCATTTCGGTAGCCAGCGCCCATGGCCAGTCAAAGCCTTTGATAAAACTGGCAATGTGATGCTTTGTTCGTCTTTTTCAAAGAGCCTTTCGCCCGCTTTGCGCATTGGGTTTGTTGCAGCCGGCCGTTATCACGCAGCGATTGCATTGCAGAAAACGATTACTAGCGGCGGGACGAATCCGATTACGCAGCATGTACTTGCGGAATATCTTGAGTCGAGTGCTTATGAGCGGCAATTGCGAATTTTGCGGCGAACCTATGAGCGTCAAGTAGCCAGTATGCAGTCAGCGGTGAGTCGCTGGTTTCCAACTGAAACCCGCTATTCGCAGCCGCAGGGCGGTTGTGTCTTGTGGGTTGAGTTGCCAGATGAAATGGATGCAAGTGCGCTCTATGAACGCGCTGTGCGTGAAAATCTCGTTTTTGTTCCGGGTGAGTTTTTCTCAGCCAGTGGCATGTATCGGAATTGTTTGCGTCTGAATTGTGGCAATCCGCACTCGGTTGAAATTGAAGATGCAGTTCGCCGTTTGGGTGCATTGATTGCTGAAGGGTGATACAGCAATTTTGGCTGGCTAAATTAAGTTATCATTCACCCTTTTTGGGGCTGGCTTTGTCCTGCCTTTTTGAACGTATCTGAAGGATTTTTCTCCTCATGTTCGATGCAGTCCGTAATAACAAAAGACTTGTTCAGGTTTTTCTGGCACTGATTACTTTGCCGTTTGCCTTCTTCGGTGTTGAGTCCTATGTCCGTAATACTGGTGCAGGGGATGATGTAGCGAAGATTGGTGATGTCGCGATTACTCAACAGCAGTTTCAGCAGGCAATGCGTGAGCAGCAGGATCGCTTGCGTAGCCAGATGGCTGGGCAGTTTGACCCAAAGATGCTGGATAATCCAGAAGCGCGAAAAGCCATTATTGATGATTTGGTTGACCAGCGTCTGCTGATGCTTGAGGCCAATAAAAAAAGCATGACCGTTAGCGATCAAGCGATTCGGCAAACTGTTGCCTCGATTGATGCGTTTAAGTCCGAGGGTAAATTTTCGGTCGAGCGTTATGAAGCCGCATTGCGCGCTCAGGGTATGAGCCCGGCTGGCTTTGAAGCTCAATTACGTCAGGATTTGACTCTGCAACAGCTCGCTGGGGTTATCGGGCAGAGTGCAGTGACATCGCGCACCGTCAGCGAGCGTGTCATCGGACTTCAGTCTGAAAAGCGCGAAGTCATGGAACATCGCATTGCGCTGGATAGCTATCTCGACAAGGTTAAGCTTGAGCCAGGCGCTGCCAAGAAGTTTTATGACGAAAACAGCAAGCAGTTTGAATTGCCGGAGCAAGCCAAGGTTGAATACGTTGAGTTGTCACTGGATGCAATTGGCGCTCAGCTGGCGATTACCGAGGCTGAAATCAAAGCTTGGTATGACAGCCATAAGGAAAGCTTTCAGCAAGCTGAAGAGCGTCGTGTCAGCCACATCCTGATTGCTTCCGAGAAACTCGGTAAGGAAAAAGCTAAAGCCAAGGCAGATGCTGTTCTTAAGGATATTCAGAAAACTCCTACGAGTTTTGCTGAGCTGGCCAAAAAGAACTCTGATGATCCTGGCTCTGCCGCCAAGGGTGGCGACTTGGGTTTCTTTGGTCGCGGGATGATGGTTAAGTCATTCGAGGATGCAAGCTTCAAGCTCAAGGAAGGTGAAATTTCTGGCGTGGTCGAATCAGATTTCGGTTTCCACATCATTAAACTCACCGGTATTCATGCCGCCAAGGAAAAGCCGTTGTCTGAAGTCAGGGCTGAAATCGAGGCTGATCTCAAAAAGACGGCCGGCTCGCGTAAGTTTGCTGAAGCTGCCGAAAACTTTAGCAACACCGTGTATGAGCAATCAGACAGCCTTAAGCCTGCTGCCGATAAGTTCAAGTTAAGCGTTAAACAGTCGGGCTGGATTGGTCGCCAAGCAAATCCAGCTAATGGCGCGCTGGGCAATGCCAAAATATTGGCTGCATTGTTCTCTGAAGACTCAATCAAGACCAAGCGCAATACCGAGTCAGTCGAAATTGCGCCGAATACCTTGGTTGCAGCACGTATCGTTGAATACAAGCCAGCTTCCTTGCAGCCAATCGAAGGTGTTCAGTCCAGTATTGAAACCTTGCTGAAGCGTCAAGCCGCTCAGGCGATGGCCAAAAAAGACGGTGAAGCGCGTCTTGAAGCGCTGAAAAAAGGCGAGGATAAACTGGTCTGGGGTGCAAGCAAGAGTATTTCCCGGATGGATTCCCGTTTGATTCCACCCGTGGCGGTGCCGGCTGTATTTAGAATGGATGCTGATAAAGTGCCGGCCTATACGGGCGTAGAGCTTCCCGGCACAGGTTACGCGTTGTTCAAGCTGAGTAAGGTTAATGCTGGTGATAAGTTGGATGAGGCACGCCAGCAGTCCATGCTCAAGCAGTTGGCTAATATCAGTGCGCAGGAAGAAGTTCAGCTCTATTTGGCTTCATTGCGTAGTCGCTATAAGGTGGTGATTAACCAAGCAGCACTTGAAGTAAAAGATAGATAAGTTTGGTGAAATAAAAAAGCGGACTTCGGTCCGCTTTTTTTATGGGCAATTTTTGACTCTGTTAATTTGAGTTCAATGAAAAACGCCGGCTGGTTTTACCCAGTCGGCGTTTTTTGTCTTTTTACGGTGTGCACCGTAGCATTATGTTTCTCAGCCGGGCAGGGGCTCTGCGTTACCTAGTGCAACTGTGTTCATCCCGCCATCAACGTACATGATCTCACCGGTGATGCCGCTTGCCAGATCCGACAACATAAAGGCGGCGGCATTGCCGACTTCATCAATTGTCACGTTGCGACGCAGCGGGGCGTGGTGTGAGTTGTAGGAGAGTAGTTTGCCGAAGTTGCCGATGCCGGAGGCTGCCAGCGTTTTGATCGGGCCGGCAGAAATGGCGTTGGCACGAATGCCCTCAGGGCCGAGGCAGAAGGCGAGGTAACGGGTAGCCGCTTCCAGACTTGCTTTGGCCAGACCCATGGTGTTGTAGTTTGGCATGGTGCGCTCGGCACCAAGGTAGGAGAGCGCCAGAGTCGAACTCTTGCGGCCCTGCATCATCGGACGGGCAGCCTTAACCAGTGCCGGGTAGCTGTACGAAGAGATTTCGTGAGCAATCCGGAACGATTCGCGTGAGATACCTTCGAGGAAATCACCTTCGATCGATGAGGTCGGTGCGAACGCGATGGAGTGAACCAGACCATCCAGACCATCCCAGCTCTTGCCAAGTTCGACGAAGAGGTTGGTGATTTGCTCATCATCAGCGACGTCGAGCGGAAAGACCAGCGTGCTGTCAAATTCGGCGGCAAACTTGTTGATGCGATCAATAAAGCGCTCATTCTGGTACGAGAACGCCAGTTGTGCGCCTTCGCGATGGCAGGCCTTGGCGATGCCATAGGCAATGGAATGCTTGGAAAGCAGACCGGTAATCA
>CAYRBE010000107.1:0-8097 GCA_964422345.1 uncultured Dechloromonas sp. | reverse complement strand
TCCGGCACACCTTCAACCTGCGCCCAGTAGGTTTTTTCCAGCTTGTGTTTGGGATCAGCAATCTTCGCCTGCAACAAGCCGTCGTCGGTCAGGATGAGCAGACCTTCGCTGTCAGCATCCAGCCGCCCCGCAACATAAACGCCCTTAACCGGAACAAACTCGTTCAAAGCCCGCCACTTACCCTCCGGGGTAAACTGACTAAGAACGCCGTAAGGCTTGTTAAGTAGAACGATGGTGGACACGAGAGGCTAGACGCTTTTAAAACCGTGATTTTCGCCGATTTTGGCTGTGCACCGTAGCAGCGCCTATTTTTCCGCAGACGGTACGTAATTGACCCGACGCAATGCACCGGGAAGCGACAGGCTGCGCGACAGAAGAAAACGCCCCAGTTCATCGAGAAAATCCTGATTTACCTCGGCAATATCGAGAGCAAAATTCGAAACACAAAACCCTTCCAGATTGCGGCTGGAGACATCAATACGATGCGCTTTGTAGTTCCCTTTAAAACTTATGTGCAATGGAAAATCCGGGGCCAGCGCCAACTTGATGAATTCCTGATCCGGTTTCTTGGTAAATGTCGGCTCATCAAGCAGACGCAAATTGAGAATGTGTAAATCCTTCTTCAGCCCATCCAATTGATCCCAACGCCGGAGCAAGCCAATCGGCTGTGGCGCGACCAGCCGCATCCTGAAGTTCACATGAGACAGGTATGAGTTTTCCGACAGATCATGTTTCCGGCTGTCAGCAAATGCGTCCTGGGCATGCAAACCTTCGTAAGCAATTTGCGTATCAAGACGATAGGAGCGGGTAATTGCCGGTTGCAACTTGTTCGCATGTCCCGACATCCGGTGCAAGAAAGCAAAAATCCGGGATAGTGCCTTATGCAGTTCCTGAGTTTTGGCATGATGCCCTTGTTGCGCACCAATATCCTGAACCCGAACAGCGACTTCACGCTCAAGTTCGGCCAAAAAATCCTTTTCGCCGCTTTCCTCAGATATTGCCGGAGTTGAAACCGGCTCAGGGCGAGACGGAGAAATGGCTTTGCACTCAGGCGATGAGTCTATTGGCAGATCAGATTTCGGTTCCGGCTTTTTGTTAGGAGCCAGATGGGGCGAGTTGAGAAATCCATGGGCCTGGGCATTCGCTGCCGACAAACGCTGCTCCAAGTCATTCAGCGCATTGTCATCAAAATCCGCTAAAAAATCGTGAACATCCTCAGCCATATTTCTTCCAGTAACAGTTCAATTGCGTGTCGCCAAGGCGTCAGTTTAACAGTGGTTGGTTGATTGGTCTTTCAAGCCACAGCGGGATCAATGATAAAACCAGTAACCAATCAGGATGGCACCGACCAGCCCGACCGCGTCTGCAATTAGCCCTCCCGCCACGGCGTAGCGGGTTTTTGTGATGCCGACGCTGCCGAAATAGACGGCCAGCACATAGAAGGTGGTTTCGGTTGAGCCTTGAATAATTGCGGCGAGTTTGCCCTGAAAGGAATCCACACCGTAGGTCGTCATGACATCGACCATCAGGCCGCGGGCACCACTGCCGCTGAGTGTTTTCATCAGACCAACAGGTAACGCCGGGACAAAATCGTCGTTCATGCCAAGCGCTAATACTACGTTGCGGATACCACCAATCAGATAGTCCATGCCGCCGGTGGTGCGGAAGACCGAAATCGCCACGAGCATGGCGATCAGGTAGGGGATGATCTGCACAGCGACACCAAAGCCCTCCTTGGCGCCGTCGACAAAGCTTTCATAGACGTCAATGCCACGCCAGGCTGCAACGCCGACAAAAAGCACAATAATCGAGACAATGATGCCGCTGCCAAGCAGGCCTATCATCTGGGTCATCTGCGCTGGCGGCATGCCACCCAGCCACCAATACAAGCCGCCCATCAATGCAGCGAAGCCGGCAAAAAACGCCAGCACAGGCTTGCAAAAGAGGTTGATGCGCTGCCAGATAGCGACAGCAATCAAACCAGCGCAAAACGAAACAAAGGTACCAAGCAGTGTCGGCAGAAAAATATCGGCAGCGTTAAAACCAACCAAGCCCTGCTTAAGCGCAATGCTCTGGCGAATAGCGATCACCGATGTCGGGATCAGCGTAATGCCGGCGGTATTGAGCACCAGAAACATGATCATCGGGTTGCTGGCGGTATCTTTTTTCGGATTGATCTCCTGCAACTCCTGCATTGCCTTAAGGCCGAGCGGAGTGGCTGCATTGTCGAGACCCAGCATATTTGCGCTAGCGTTCATCACGATGCTGCCACTGGCTGGGTGACCGGCCGGAATATCCGGAAAGATGCGATTAAAGAATGGCGCGACAGCGCGGCCAAATAGCTGGATCAGCCCGCCCCGCTCACCGATCTTCATCACCCCTAACCACAAGCTCATGACACCGACCAGCCCGAGAGAAATATCGAAACCGGTTTTGGCGGTATCAAACAAGCCTGTCAGGACACGGGTAAAAATATCGAGATCGCCTTGCAGCAGCTGCACGACCGCCGCGACAAAGCCAATAAGAATGAAGGCAATCCAGATTCGATTAAGCACGGGCGTCTAAGTAGGCAGATTAGAAGGCCGCCAGTCTAGCCTTGTCGCCGCTAGCTGTCACCGCAAGAAAGCTAGCCCCCAGGCTTGGAGCTGCGCTTCGTGCGCCACCAGAGGTAATTGAACCAACAAAGGCTGCGCATCAGCGTCGAGCCAGGCAGCCAACTCACGCATATTCGCCAGCGACATCGCCGTACAGCCTGCCGTCGGTGCAGCTTCGCTTTCCCAGACATGCAAAAAGATACATGACCCTGCACCTGGCTCCGGATGCTCCGTATTGTGGCCAACTACCGCCCCCACGGCGTAACGCTGATCTTCGCGCAACATGTCTTCGCACGACAGCCAATCCGGTTGTGCAATTTTTGATTGATCAACGATACGGTTGTAATAGGCTGAAGACGGATCATCAATTGCCTTGAGATCAGAGCTGGCACGCAGGTAAGGCAACTTGGTGCGACTATCTGCGGTGCCATAACCAAACAAGGCAGTTATGGCAAAAACCCCGGCCGGCGCACATCCATCGCCCTCGACTTTCCTTGGCCCATGAGCATCGTCGAGAGAATGCAGGCCGCGCCCCCAAGCCAACCCGGATCTACCCAGACTAACGTGAATTGGCGGGCCGTGTGCTTGCCACGAATCGACCAAAGAGAAACGCTCATAACGCTGCAATTGCCCGACACAACTCTCCCACGAAGGCGCCAAAACCAGTAATAGTTGTCGTGATGCGGTCAGATCTGCCATAGCCAAATGAGGATGAATCAATGTGATTGATCAGGGAGTGCGTTGAGACTTCATGAGAAGAAAAGGCAATTCGTCAGGATAAACTACAGACAGCATTTCATTTGCGGTCTCTGATCTATACACTGACACCATTTGCCACATAACTACCTAGAGAGTGAAACATGCAAGGATCGTTTGAATACAAGCTCGACGCTAAAGGTGATGCGGTTAGCCTGGTGATTAATCTCGACGCAACCAGCGCCAAAGCACTGGTTCGACTGGATCGTTACATCAACTGGGGTGATGTTCTGAAACTAACCGAAAATGACCCGGAAGCAGCTTATGCAGCGGAACGCCTGCATACCGTTTTGCAGCACATGGGGCAGTAACAAAACCCTAAGTTGATTTCGCCTCAAGGCCAGCGCTGACTAGAAACACAGCGATGTGCACCCAAAAAGAAAAACGCGCTGGAATGTGATTCCAGCGCGTTTTTTATGGCATTAAAACTCAGGCCGCGAGTTTTTTACATTCTTTGACGCAAGCCGCGCAAGACTCGGCACAGGCTTTGCATTCAGGGTGGTGATCAGCGTGCTTGCGGCATTCTTTTTCACAGCTAGCGCAGATTTCAGCAGCCACCTTGGCCATTGCCGGAACAAACTTTGAATCCTGACCGGCGAGCTTCATCAGTGCGGTGCACGTTGCCAGCAACTCATTGACTGACTGGGCGCAGGCTGCGACGCTGGTATCACCGTTACCGAGCAGATAAAGGCAATGCGCCAGACAGGCTTCGCCGGTTTTCAGGCAATCCGCACTGGCGGCAATGACACCGGCGTTTCGGCTGCTCATACCGGGTGCACCGTGGTTGTGATGGCTATGATCAGCCGCCATCGCTGCCGTAGAAATAGCCCCGACCGCAGTCGCCAGAACAGTTTTCAACATCTCGCGTCTTTCCATTTTTAATTCCTTTTAAGTTGTAGCCTTGGCACTGCAAGCACTCAGTGGCTGGTGCCTTCAGACTTGGTGATCTTGTTCCAGACGTTGTACTTACCAACCGGTTTCTTCATCGGCAGGCGTTTCACTTCTTTCAGCGTCACTGCATCGTAAATAATAATCGCGCCGTCCATGTCCCACAAGCTGGCCAATACGTATTTGCCGTCCTTGGTGAACTCAACGTGGGCAAAGGTTTTACCCGGCACCGGTTTGATTTCGGCAACGACTTCCAGCGTTTCCTTGTCGATAATTTGCATGGTGTCCTTGAACTCCTTGCTCATCATCGAGTCGGTCCAGGCATAACGGCTATTTTCGTGGCTACGCATGAAGAAACCGGGGCCGCGCGTTTTGATCTGCTTAACCGTTTTCCAGGTTTGCATGTCGATGACGCTGATCAGTCCTTCATTGAGATTAGGCGTCGCCATCACGGTTTTTCCCTGCCATTTCCAACTAATCCCTGAACCAAGATGCGGCATGCCGGGCAGTTCGAGGTCGGCAATTTTCTTGCGTGCATCGAGATTCACCACCTGACCGCTGACTGCAGTCTTGGCATCGTTGCGTGAGGCCCCCATCACTTCGTCGTAACCCTGCGTAAAGTAGAAGTCGTCGAGATAGTCATCAAGCTGGCTGCGCTGCGGGTTCAAGAAACCGGAAATAAAAGCGCCTTCCTTGTATTTGAAGTCATGCACCATGCCAACCGCGATATCTTGGGCGTGCGGGTCGTACGACACCTCCCAAACCTCCTTCACATCCTTCAACGCAGCAACAAAACTCTGGCGTGGCGAAGCGTCATAAACCGCAGACACCCGCGAGGTCGTGGTTCTGTTTTTGTCGCTTACCGGCAGGATTTTCTTCAAATTAAGGTCAGCATCGAGGATGACTAGGCTGTGCGGCAAATAGTTGGCCACTGCGACCCATTTGCCGTCGCCGGAAACCGCCGCATTGCGGGTATTAATCCCGGCGCGCACTTCGGCGATCACTTTCAAATTCCACATGTCGAATTTGGTGATCCAGCCATCACGCGAGGCGAAGAACACATAGCGTCCGTCCGGCGTAAATTTCGGCCCGCCATGCAGGGCGAAGCGGGACTGAAAACGGTGGATCGGTTCGAGCTTGTCACCATCAAGAATCGACACATGGTGATCACCGCTCTCGACCACGACAAACAAGTTCATCGGGTCAGCACTAAATTGCGGCTTGTCCGGCAGACTACCCGGTGCAAAATTAACGATGCGTGAGGCGGAGATTTCCTTCTCTCCCCAAACCGGCATTGGCTTGATCGGCGTATAGGTGTACTCAACCAAAGCCTTGATTTCATCGGCTGACAGCTTGTCGCCAAAGCCCTGCATCTGGGTTGCCAGTCGCCCTTCGCGGATAACTTTTTCAGCTTCCGGCTTGCGCAGACGGGCAAGATTTTCCGGGATCAAAGCAGGGCCAAGACCGCCAAGGCGCGCCTCGCCATGGCAGGAGGCACAGTGATGTTTGAAGTTTTCAGCCACATCAGCAGCAGAAACCGGCAGTGCTACGGTGCACAGGGCAAAAAGGGCAAAAACCGGCAGATGACGTTGCGTACGACTCATAGGCCAATCTCCTCATCAGAAAGATAACAGCCCGGATCTTCTGCCCAGGCGTCGCCAGTCATCTGCTGGGCACGAACGCGGGTATTGCCATTGCAGATCTGGAAGTAAGCGCACTCACCGCAACGCCCTTTAACCGTCCGCGGATGCTGCTTCAGGCCCGCCATCAAAGCATCCGATGTATCCGGCCAAATTTGCGAAAACGGCCGATCTTTGACGTTACCCAGGTTGTGGTGCCACCACATGGTATCGGGATGAACGTTGCCGAGGTTATCGATATTGGCCACATTAACGCCCGAGGAGTTGCCGCCCCACTGGCGGAGCTTGGCCTCGACATGCGCGGCTTTTTCCGGAAAACGACGGCGCACCCAATGCAGGAAATAAACCCCGTCAGCATCGTTGTTACCCGTGGTGAACTCCTTCTCCAGCCCGCGCTGCTGATACTCCCAGCAGGTATCGAAAAGCAGGTCCATCGCCCAACGGGTCAGTTGATGCTGAGCATCATCCTTGCGGTTTTTGTTACCGCGGCCGGCGTAGTTGAGGTGTGAGAAATAGAAACGGTCAATTTCCTCGTCCTCGATCAGCTTAAGCAGTTCAGGCAGGTCGTGGGCATTGTCCTGCGTCATCGTGAAGCGGACGCCGATTTTCAGGCCAAGATCGCGGCACAGGCGGATACCTTTGAGCGAGGCTTCAAAAGCACCGTCCATGCGGCGGAATTTATCGTGGGTTTCGCGAATACCATCGAGCGAGACACCAACATAGTTGAAATCACACTCGGCGATCTGGGCGATATTATTTTCGTCAATCAGCGTGCCGTTCGAAGAAAGGCCAACGTAAAACCCCTTGGCCTTGGCGCGCTTGGCAATATCGAAAATATCCGGCCGAAGCAGCGGCTCGCCGCCGGAAAGAATCAACACCGGCACCTTGAAACCTTTGAGGTCATCCATCACCGTATAAACCTGCTCAGTGCTCAACTCACCGGGAAAGTTGGTATCCGCCGAAATTGAATAACAATGTTTGCAAGTCAGATTACAGCGCCGGATCAGGTTCCAGATCACCACCGGTGCCGGCGGATTACGCTTGGGACCAAGCGGCGTAGGCTCGGCAATTTCCTGCATGTACTGAGAAATACGAAACATGAATTTCCTTAAATTGAGTTTGTGCGTATTCAACGGCAGCCTGAGTTTTGACTCCTTGACGTGAGTCAACCGACGGCAAAATCAGACGTTTAACGGGCATCTTACCCCTTGCGGTATACTCCGGCCATGCTCCCAACCGAAAACACCCCCACCAGCACCGCGCTGCCCCTTCCCGGCCATTGGGCCAGCCAAATTGAGCACCTGCTCGCGGCCAGTGAAAACATTCAAGCCTGGGTTGATATCGACCTCGATTCCCGACTTCAGTTCGCACAGGGTATGGTTATTGTCACCAACCAGCGACTACTCGCCAAGGCGACGGGGAGCAAGGAATGGAGTGAGTGGCCACTACAGGCGAAACTCAAGTTATCGCACTTTGATCATGCCGGCGTCGGCATGCTGGAACTGACCGACGACCAAGGCCGAATCGCCATCTGGCGTTACACCCTGAGCCGCAACCTCTTCGCCTTGCAAGTCATCGCCGAATTTGAACTAAATCGCGACAGCATCGTGACCGGCAAGCCAGTGCTACGGTGCACCGACGATTTTTGCCCAAAATGCAAAGCCCCCTTGCCGCCCGGTGAAGATGAATGCCCGGCCTGCGACCGCGAGTCCGTCACCCCGCCCTCGACCTGGACCCTTTTCCGGCTCTGGCGCTTCGCCCGTCCCTACCGCTGGCAACTGCTCACCGGATTTATACTGACTCTCGCTTCAACCGCAGCACAACTGGTCCCGCCCTATCTGACCATGCCGCTGATGGACAATGTGCTGATTCCGTTTCAAAACGGTCAGCCGATCGACTGGCCGCTGGTCATGATGTACCTAGGTGGCCTGCTCGGCGCAGCCATCGTGGCCTGGGGTCTGGGCTGGGTTCGCACCTATATCCTGTCGCTGGTTTCCGAACGCATGGGCCGCGACCTGCGCACCCAGACCTACGAACACCTGCTCGGCCTGTCGCTCGAATACTTTGGCGGCAAACGCACCGGCGCCGTGATGGCGCGGATCGGCAATGAAACCGACCGGATCAATATTTTCCTCTCACTTGACCTGCTCAATTTCGCCACCGATGTGCTGATGATCACGATGACCGCCGTCATCCTGTTTTCGATCAACCCCTGGCTG
>CAYRBE010000106.1:0-8121 GCA_964422345.1 uncultured Dechloromonas sp. | reverse complement strand
GTGGTCACTGCAATTAAAGCCTGTGCTCTGGCTTGTGATTCGTAAATTTGAGACTGAAATAGGCTGCGCTCCGCATCCAGTACTTCGAGGAAGGACGAGTAGCCCGCGTCGTAGCGTAAGCGAGCATTTTTGGCGTAAATTTTTAGCGAGTCCACCTGGCGGATACGCCCATCGACAATTTCCCGGCTTTTGATGCCACTAATCAGGGCGTCGTCGACCTCGCGGAAGGCGTTTTCGATGGTTTTGCGATACTGTTCGAGTGCCTGAGCCTGCCGTGCTTCGGCCGATTTAACCTGGCCAAGAATAGAGCCTGCAGTAAAAATTGGCATGGCGACATCAGCACCATACGACCAGACCCGGGCTGGCCCGCTAAACAGGTTGGAAAATGAAACGCTACTTGAGCCCAGTAGCCCGGTCAGCGTGACGCTTGGGAAGTAGGCTGCTTTGGCGACCCCGATCCGGGCGTTGTTGGCGATTAGGTTTTGTTCTGACTGACGAATATCCGGCCGGCGCTCAAGGACTGCGGAGGGCAGGCTGACCGGTGGTAGCGGCAGGCCCATTTCCGCCAAAGCCTTGCCGCGGGGAATGGGGCCGGGGAGTCGTCCAAGAAGAACGGAAATTGCATTTTCCTGCTGGGCTACGGCAAGTTCGGCAGTGGGGACGGCGATACGGGCCGCTTCGTACTCAGATCGTACTTGCGCAACTTCCATCTCGGAGACAACCCCGCCTTTGTAGCGCAGTTCAAAGATACGCAGCGACTCTTCACGGGTTTGCAGGGTGAGGCGGGCAATGTCTAACTCTGCATCCAGATCACGCAAACTGATGTAGCTGTTGGCAACGGTAGTAGCCAGCGACAAGGCTAGGCCGCTACGTGCCTCTTCTGTTGCGAGCAGATCAGCCCGGCTAGCTTCCGTGGCTCGGCGCAGACGTCCGAATAGATCAATCTCCCAGCCGACATTGAAGGCTGCGGAATATTGCTCATTTATGCGGTTCACCGTAGCAGGGCGGGGTGTCAGGCCCCGGTCACTGGATTGGGCGCGATTTCCGTTCAGGTCTGCACCAATTTGCGGGAAAAGCTGAGCGCGTGTTGTGCCAAGGACGCCAGCCGCTTCGTCAATTCGCGCTGCAGCAATTTTAAGATCGCGGTTGTTGGCAAGGGCTTCGGCAACGAGGGCGTCAAGCACCGGGTCTTCGATCAGCGTCCACCAGGCCAGATTGGCCAAGTCAGAGCTATTTTCGCTGACAGGCAAAGCACTACCGCTACGCCAATTGGCAGGCTGAGTGAGTTCGGGTCGGGTGTAATCAGGGCCAACCGCGCAACCGGTAATCAGCAGCGCGCAGACGAGAGGGGAGGCGAGTTTTTTCATGGCTGCTCCTCCTCTTTCTTCTTGGATTTGTGCGCCAGGCGGCTCAGTACCACGTAGAACATCGGGATAAAGAAGACGGCAATCGCAGTCGCGCCAAGCATGCCACCAATAACGCCGGTGCCGATCGAGTGCCGGCTGTTGGCAGAGGCGCCAGAGGCAATGGCTAGCGGCACCACGCCGAGGATGAAGGCAAATGAGGTCATTACAATCGGGCGTAATCGCTGGCGCGCAGATTCGGTGGCAGCTTCGACAAAGGACTTACCCTCTTCTCTCAGCATGACAGCAAACTCGATGATCAAAATGGCGTTTTTTGCCGCCAGCGCAATTAGCGTGATCAGGCCAATCTGGAAATAAACGTCATTCGGTATGCCGCGCAGGGCAATCGCCGTCAAGGCACCAAACAAGGCGAACGGCACAGCCAACACTACGCCAACCGGCAATGACCAACTTTCATACTGCGCCGCCAGAATCAGGAACACAAAGATCAGGCCGAAGATGAAGGCAATGGCTGATGTGCCGCCGGCCAGTTTTTGCTCACGTGCTTCGCCTGACCATTCGTAGCCATAGCCCTCAGGCATGACTTCCTTGGTAATCGCTTCGATCGCTGCCAGCGCATCGCCGGAACTGTAGCCGGGGGCAGGTGAGCCGGTGATTTTCACTGCAGGATAGTTGTTGAAACGGGTGACTAGATCGGGGCCGGTGACATAGCGTGTTTCGACCACGGCGGATAAAGGCACCATTTTGCCTTCGCGGGTGCGGACGTAAATGTGCTGAATATCCTCAGGTTTTAACCGGTACTGTGGTTCAGCTTGCAAAATAACCTGCCAGAGCCGGGAGTCTTTGGGGAACTGGCTGACATATAGCGAACCGAACAGGGTTTGCAGGCTGTTGTATACATCCTGTACCGGAATGCCAAGCGTCTCGGCCTTGTCGCGATTGACGTCGACCAGCAGCTGACGGCTATTGGCGCTGGCGGTGGCGGCAACCCCATGTAATTGCGGGTGATCCTTGGCCTTGGCGACAATTTTCCGCATCGTATTGACCAGTTCGCCGTAGTTGCTGCCGCTTTTCTGCTGTAGCCACATTTCAAATCCGGCAGTGACGCCGAGGCCGGGGATTGATGGCGGGTTAAGCGGAATGGCGACGCCTTCCTGAATTTGGCTGTAGTTTGCCGCCGCAGCTTTTAGGAGGGCGGGGGCGCGTAGCGATGGATCTTTGCGTTCCTCAAAATCCTTGAGTGAAACAAACAACAAACCAGCGTTGGTCTTGAATTGCCCGTCAATCAAGGAATAGCCATTGATCTGGGTGACGTTAGCCACGGCTGGGTGCTTTTGCATAAATTCAGCCGTTCGGGCACCGACTTCGCTGGTGCGGTCAAGACTGGAAGCATCGGGGAGGAAATACGGTACGAAGACATATCCCTGATCTTCCTGCGGCACAAAGGCAGAGGGCAGTACTTTGAAGAGCAGCCCAGCACCCAGACAAATCGCCAAAAAGGTAGCGATCGGAATTTTTGGGCTGGCAATCACCTTGGATACACCCTTGATGTAACCATTGGTGATTTTCTCAAAGCCGGCATCGAAGGCTTTGAAGAAACGGTTTTTCTCGCCGTGCTGCGGTTTGAGCAGAATCGCGGCCAGCGCTGGCGACAGCGTCAGCGCGACAATGCCGGAAAAGACCACCGAAATGGCGACTGTGACGGCAAATTGCTTGTAAAGCATGCCGGTCATTCCGCTCAGGAATGCGACTGGGACAAAAACGGCGCACAGCACCAGCACAATGGCGATGACCGGCCCGCTGACTTCGGTCATGGCTTTTTTGGCAGCTTCCTTGGGCGAAAGGCCAAATTCAGTCATGTTGCGTTCAGTGTTTTCAATGACCACGATGGCGTCATCGACCACGATGCCGATGGCAAGAATCATCCCGAATAAGGTCAGCATGTTGATCGAGTAGCCGAGTAGCAACATACCGATGAAGGTGCCAAGAATCGAAACCGGTACGGCAATCGTTGGGATGATGGTCAGGCGGAAGCTCTGCAGGAAGAGATAAACCACAAACACAACGAGGACAACTGCTTCAAAGAAGGTATGGACAACTTCGCTGATTGAAGCGGCAACAAAACGCGTGGTGTCGAGTGCGATTTCGTACTTCATGCCCGGCGGAAAGCTCTGGGAAAGCGTCTTCATCGTCGCATTGACCTGCTTGGAAACATCCAGTGCATTGGCGCCGGGTTGCTGGTAGATGGCAATCATCGTTGCCTTCTTGCCGTCATAGACGTTGCGCAGTGAATAGTCCTTACGTCCCAAGTCGGCACGGGCAACGTCCTTTAGACGAACAATCGACGTGCCTTTGCTGTCCGTGCGCAGGATAATGTTTTCAAACTGCTTGGCTTCTGTGAGGCGGCCGGAGGTGGTCACCGGAAAGGTTTGCTGAACTGGTTGTGGTGTTGGCGATTGGCCGATTCGTCCGACAGCAAACTGGTTGTTTTGCTGGGTTACTGCGTTAGAAATGTCGGAGGCGGTGATGCTTAATGCCGCCATGCGGTCCGGCGAGAGCCAGATTCGCATAGCCGAGTCCACGACACCAAAAATAGCTGCCTGATTGGCGCCGGGCAGGCGTTTGATCGCATCCAGCACATTAATGTTGGCGTAGTTGGATATGAAGTCTTCGTCGTAGCGTCCATCATCTGAATAAAGCGCCACCAGCATCAGGAAGGAAGCACTCTTCTTTTGAACGAGTACGCCTTGCTGCGATACTGTTTGGGGGAGCAACGGCATGGCTGCATTGACCCGGTTCTGGACGTCGACTTGGGCCAAGTTAACATCCGTGCCGATGTCGAAATAAACGTTGAGGCTGTAGTTCCCCGTTGATGAGCTGGTCGACGACATGTAAATCATGTGGTCGGCACCATTCACTTGGTTTTCAACCGGTGCGCCAATGTTTTGGGCGACGGTGCTGGCATCTGCGCCGGGATAGGTCGCGCTGACCGTAATTTGTGGCGGGGTGATTTCGGGGAATTGGGCAATCGGCAACGAAACCATTGCGACGCCACCGGCAATCGAAATGATTAGCGAGATGACTGCCGCAAAGATTGGGCGATCGATAAAAAAGTGCGAGAACATGGTCGCCCCCGCTTATTTGCTGGCTGCGGGTGGGGCCGCTTCAGGCTTGACTGTGGTGGCCGGTGGTGTGCCGACCTTGACTGGTGCCCCCGGAGCGAGGCGCATGAAGCCGTCAGTGATCACCGTTTCTCCACCGTCCAATCCGGAAAGAATTAGCCATTGGTCTTTCATCCAGTTGCCAACTTCGATCGGTCGCATTTGTGCTTTGCTGTCCTTGTCGACTAGCCAGACGAAGTATTTGTCGCCGTTTTGCAAAACGGCGCGCTGTGGCAGCAAAATCCCTTTAGGGTAGGTTGAGCCTAGCAACCGGGCGCGAACGAACTGACCGGGTAGTAGCCGCCCAGTGGTATTGGAAACTTCAGCGCGGAGCATCATGGTGCCCGTGCCTTGTGCGTAGGAGGTGTCAGAGAAAGTGATCTTCCCTTTTTCCGGCAGGACCACGCCATCGGCGAGTTGTATTTCAACTTCGTAATTGTCGTTTTCAGGTGCCTTGATGATGCCCTTGGCTACTTTGTCCTGATACTGGAGAAACTGATTTTCAGAAACCGAAAAAATGATCCGCATTGGATTGAGCGCGGCAACAGTCGTTAATTGTGAGTCTTCACCGTTGGCATTCAGGTAGCTGCCATCTTGCATCTTGGCGAAGCTGGCTAAACCATCAATTGGGCTTTTGATCGTGGTGTAGCCGAGGTTCAGTTCGGCAGTCATGACATTGGCGCGGGCGACCTCAACGGCTGCGGCTGCTGTCCGTTCATTACCAATTGAATCATCGAGGTCTTTTTTGGATAAGGCATTTTGATCGGCTAGCGGTTTAACTCTGGCGAGGGTGGCTTGCGCTACTGCATGCCGGGCTTGTTGAGCGGATAGCTCACCGCGGGCTGCGGCGAGTTGCGCTTCAAAGGGTTTGCGGTCGATCTGGAAAAGGGTTTGCCCTTGCTTGACCAAACCACCTTCCTTGTAGGTCCGCTTGTCCAGAAAGCCGGAAACCCGGGTGCGGATTTCAACTAACTGAGAACTTTGGGTTTGGGCGGTAAATTCGGAATAAGCCGGCGTTTCCTGCGTGACAACCTGCATCACCGTGACCGTGGCTGGCGCTTTGCTTGGAGCTGTTTTCTCTTCCCCGCAAGCCGTTAGTAAGGCACTTAGTGCGATAGGGGCTAAAAACAAAAGTCGACGCATTTTTTTACTCCGTAGTCCGGTTTTGGACATCTTTGATTGCGGGCAGCTTGCCCACTTTGTCTCGATTCTTTGATTCTCGTTCAATCTAAATATGACAGCAAGGAAAAGCAATGTTTTTGGTGCAGGCATTAGTTGCTGGAGTAAGGGTACAAATGCTTGCCTCCAAATATGTTTGTGCTATCGTCTGCTATAAATATTTCGACTGTGGGTTTTCACAGATCGATGCATAAATAGAATGAGGCGACACGAGGTGACTATGCTTGCTGATGACGATCTGCTGGCGATTATCGACGACCATTCGGCCGATGACAGGGCGGGTGCCGCACGCTTCTGGCGCATTCTGATTGTTGATGACAATGTTGATGTGCACCAAGCCACCGAGTTTGCTCTCGCCGGTATGTCCATTCTTGGTCATCAGCTCGAATTTTTACATGCCTACTCAGGTGCTGAAGCCAGAGTTGTGTTGAACGACGAACGTGATATCGCTGTAATTCTGCTCGATGTGGTGATGGAAAGTCAGGATTCAGGTCTGACATTGGTTCATGTGATTCGTAACGAATTGCACCTCTCCGAAGTCAGGATCATTTTGCGTACCGGGCAGCCGGGGTCGGCCCCCGAGTTGAATGCCATTCGTGATTACGATATCAATGACTACAAAACCAAATCGGAATTAACCAGAACTGGCCTGTACACCGTAGTAACGGCGGGAATTCGCTCTTACCAGCAGATTCATGCGATCAATGCCTCGCGCCGTGGGCTGGATATGGTGGTTCGTGCCAGTGGGCAGTTGATGGCGCGTCAGGGTCTGCATGAGTTTGCGGCAGGTGTTATTACCCAGATTTGTGCTCTGCTTGGTTTGCCGCCCGGCGGTCTGGTCTGCGTGCAGGAGCAGGGTTGTACCCAATCACCCCGAGTGATTGCGGCGAGTGGGGCATTTGAGCATGCGATAAATTGCCCGCTCGATCAAATTGAAAACCAGGCAGTGATTGCCTCGGTTAAAGATGCCTTTTTGCAGCGGCATAGTTGTTATGGCGAGTCTTGTACGGTGTTGTATTTCGCCCGTGAGTCGGGGCAAAGCATGGCGGTATATCTGGAAATGGAGCATTTGCCAGACGAAATCGACCGCAAGTTGCTGGATGTCTTCTGCAGCAATATTTCGATTGGCCTTGATAACGCGGTTCTGTATGCCAGTTTGCATGACCACGCCTACATTGACCCCTTGCTGAAAATGCCAAATCGCTTATCGCTGGTTCGTGAGATCGATCAGATCATTGCGGCGGGTGATTTGGCATGGGCGATTGCCTTGGTGGACGTTAGCGGTTTTTCCGAGTTGAACGATGCCCTCGGACATCGCTATGGTGATGACCTGTTGCGTGGCGTTGCTGCAAGATTGCGTGAAACGTTTGTGCCGGATGTGATTGTCGGGCGTATTTCGGGCGATGTTTTCGGTGTTTTTGGTCTCGCCAGTCAGGTGAGTGGCGAGGTGTTGCATCAGCTTTATCGCAAACCCATTGTGATTGGTGATGTCGAACACCCAATTACCGTCACCATCGGTATGGCGCGCTTGTCTGAGATTGATGGCTCAGGTTCTGACGCCATTAAGTCGGCCAATATTGCCCTGAACCGAGCCAAGCGCAGTCAGTCAAATGAGGCCTGTTACTTTACCCGTGACATGGAGTTTGAAACCCGTACTCGCGTTCGTCTGCTTCAGGATTTGCATATAGCCTTTGATCACGAGCGATTATTTGTCGTCTATCAGCCGCAGGTCGCTTTGCCGGGTGGACGACTGGTTGGCGCGGAGGCTTTGCTGCGCTGGCGGACGGATGATGGCCGTTATGTTGCACCTGACCAGTTTATTCCTGTGGCAGAGAGCTCTGGTTTGATCATCAGTTTAGGCGAGTGGGTGTTGCGTACCGCCTGTTATGAGCAAAAACGGCTAGAGAATGAAGGAATTGCTTCGCTGCGCATGGCGGTCAATGTTTCCGTTGTGCAGTTCCGGCATCAGCGCTTTCTGGAGATGGTTGATCGTGCATTGAGTGAAACGGGTATTAATCCGACCATGCTGGAGCTTGAGATTACCGAGTCGATAGCGATGCTTGAGGCTGATTTCATGCTCGGTATGCTCAATCAGTTGAAAGAGCGGGGTATTACTGTTGCGGTCGATGACTTTGGTACCGGCTTTTCATCCCTCTCTTATCTTGAAAGACTGAATGTCGACCGGCTCAAGGTGGATCGTTCATTCGTTAATCAAATGATGGAAACCACCAGTGGCCATCGTATTGTTGAAACCATTGTGCAGCTGGGGCATAGCCTCGGCCTGGAGGTGATTGCCGAAGGGGTGGAAACCGATGCGCAGGCGGTGGCTTTAAGTAAATTGGGCTGCCATGAGGCGCAAGGCTATTACTACGGTAAACCGATGACTTCTGCCGATTTTCAGGTTTGGTTAAATGACC
>CAYRBE010000105.1:0-8169 GCA_964422345.1 uncultured Dechloromonas sp. | reverse complement strand
CTGATCGGCGAAAGTCGCACATGGCCTGCAGGGTGGCGACAGTCAATTCATTACCCGCAAGCGCAACTGTTGTTAGTTTCTTCCCTGCCATGTGCGCCTTTCTGGGTGACTAGTGACGTTAGGTCTGGCTCATCTTTTCACCCATGCGGATTGCACGGGTTGGTGTCCATTCCGGGTTGAACTGCAGGGCGTTTTTCGGGAAGAGCATAACGACGGTGGAGCCGAGCAGGAAGCGGCCCATTTCTTCGCCTTTTTTGAGGTGCACCGCAGCATTGCCTTCGGCCTGGTCGTAACGCCACTCGCGAACGACGCCGGGGCGCGGTGGATTGACCATGCCATGCCAGACAGTTGCCATGCTGCCGACGATGGTCGCGCCGACAAGGGTCAGGACAAACGGCCCGAAGGCTGACTCAAAAACGCAAACCACCCGTTCGTTACGGGCAAATAGACCGGGTACGCCACGGGCTGTCGTCGGATTGACTGAGAACAGTTCACCGGGGACATAAATCATCCGGGTCAGGCGGCCATCGCAGGGCATGTGAATGCGGTGGTAGTCGCGTGGGCTGAGGTAAAGGGTGGCGAAACTGCCATCCTGAAATTTTGCGGCAAGCTCACTGTCGCCACCGACCAGTGCGGTCGTCGAATAGCTGTGGCCTTTGGCTTGAAAAATCTGATCGCGTTCAATCGGCCCGAACTGGCTGATTGCCCCATCGACCGGGCAGAGGAAGGCTGCGTCTGCGAGCGGCCGGGCATCGGCCTTCAGTGGCCGCGTAAAGAACTCGTTGAAGCTCTTGTAGCTGGCGATATCCGGGTTGGCCGCCTCGCTCATGTCCACCCCATAGCGGCCAACAAACCAGCGGATCACTTTGGTGGTCAACTGGCCTGCTTCCTTGCTGGCAAGTTTTCCGGCAAGGATGGTCAGCGCCTGTTTAGGCAGTAGGTATTGGGGTAGTACGGCGAGGCGATCAGACACGATGAAATTTGATTAAATTGGAGACCTGCAATTATACGGGTTCGTCGGATGACAGTGCTTCTTCCAACGGGGTGTTGGATGACCAGCGTGCCTTGCGCCATTTTTCACGTTCGCCATTACCGGTAAAGGTCCAAGCCACCATACGGCTTTGTTTCTGGCCCTGACCCATGGGAATAATTCGGTAATCAACGACTTTGGCTTTCTTTAGCGCCAGTTCGATGTGTTCCATGTTTTCCGCCTGCGATACCAGACTGGTGAACCACATGACGCGTTTTGGAATGGTTGCGCTCTGTTCAATCATCCGTTTGACGAAGGCGCGTTCGCCACCATTGCACCATAGCTCTGTGCCGCCGCCACCAAAATTGAGGCGGGGTTGAGCCGCACCTTTCTGGGCACCCGGCTTGTTCAGGTTGTTCCACTTGCGTTGGCTGACCGCCAGCACTTCATCGGGAGAATTGTGGAAGGGTGGGTTGCATACAGATAGATCAAAGGTTTCCCCGGAACGCAGCAAGCCGATGAAAACGTTGTCCCAGACTGTTTGATGGCGCAACTCAACGGCGGCAGCAAAGTCGGGGTTTTTGCCGAGAATCATTTGGGCATTGGCCAGCGCAGCTTCATCAATGTCGACGCCCATGAACTCCCAACCGTATTCGGCGTGACCGACCAGTGGATAAACGCAATTGGCACCGACGCCGATGTCGAGAATACGAACACTGGGGCCGGTAGGAATGGTTTTTTTGTTGCAGCTGGCCAGCAGGTCGGCCGCATGGTGAATGTAGTCGGCGCGGCCAGGAATAGGTGGACAAAGATAACCGGCCGGGATTTCCCAGCCACAAACCTTGTAGTGCAAGGCAAGCAAAGCCCGGTTGAGCGCCTTGACCCCACTCGGATTGGCAAAGTCGATGCTGGGTGTACCCGCCGGGGTGGTCTTGATGAAGCGTTTTAGTGCTGGAGCCACCTCAAGCATGGCGGGAAAGTCATAACCATTGAGATTTTTGTTGCGCGGGTGGAGTTCCGCCTTGGCGACAAAAGGCTTCTTGGCTTTGGGCTTTCTCGGCTTGAGAATCTTGGTTGGCGGTGCTGCGGGTGGGGTGGTTTCGGACATGAGGTGTTCTTTGCTCTGGGCATCAATACCCAGAGTATCCCACGGCTGGCGACTCATGCCGCCATGTGTTTGGCCAGAAAGCGATCCAGCGCATTGCCGAAAGCTTGCCGGTCGGATTGGCTAAAGGCTGCTGGGCCGCCGGTTTCGACCCCTGCGCCGCGTAGTTCTTCCATGAAATTACGCATGGTCAGCCGTTCCTGAATATTGGCCGTGGTGTACAACTCGCCACGTGGGTTGAGCGCGTGGCCACCTTTTTCAATCACGCCTGAAGCGAGCGGAATATCGGCAGTAATAACCAGATCGCCAGGAGATAGCTGGTCAACGATGTGGCGGTCGGCGACATCAAATCCGGAGGCTACCTGAATCGCACGGATAAACTTCGATGGCGGCGTGCGCAGCATCTGGTTGGCGACCAGTATGGTGTTGATTTGCAGGCGTTCGGCGGCACGGAAGATGATTTCCTTAATAACCACCGGGCAGGCATCAGCATCGACCCATATTTGCATCAGTGTTCCTTTCCGTCGATACGTGGCTGTAGCAGCATAGGAATGTAGCGCCAGGCGAGCAGGCCAAAGGCCAGTGTCCAGCACAGTGCCGCAAGCTGGATACAAATCAGGTAAGCCGCCGGGAAAATCTGCGGGATGATCAGGCGAATGCACAGCGCGGTCAGCATGATGTAGAGCACCAACTTGTCACGGCCATCAAATTTCACTTTGCGCCCGGTATGGCCGTTGGAGATACGGATAATCATCGCCGGAATGACGCAGCCCATCGCGCCAAAGGTGAATAGGTGGACTGAAACCGAACCAATCCACACGAACTGCGTGACATGCCCCAGTGCTTCGATCAGCAGTTGGCCGACGATGGCCAGATAACCGACATACATGATGCCGATGTCGATCCGCGTAAAGGCAAGCTGTGGTTTCCAGAAGACAAATCGAATTCCGAGCAGAAGCGCCAGCGTAGCGGTGAGTGCTACGGTGTACGGCGCTGGGAGCAAAAATTCAAATACTAGCAGCAGGGCCAACAGTTTGATGACCAGATCGAGCTTCGGATGGCGCAGGATTTCAACCTGAAAGGCTGATTTCATAAAGGTGGTCAGGGTGCGTTCCAGCATGACCAGAAAAGCCAAGCGGAAGAGACCGATGGCCATGGTGTAACCGGCGGTAAAGTCGCCGCTGAACAACATCAGATATTTTGCGATCAGAAAAGCTGGCAGCATCACAATGAAAAAAGCGTTGTCGCGGTAATTGTCGCGTTGCCGGTGGCGAATCAATGTCCATAGAAGCATGGCAATGATGCTGCCGAGGAAAAGGTTGCAGGCAATGGCAAAAACCGGCAAGGGCCAGTTGCCGCCAAAGCTCATGGCAAAACGCTCAAATAGCCAGGTGGCAGCCAGCAGTATTAATGCCGCGCCTTGATAACCACGGATGTTGACCCAGTTTTTTGTCGAGGTGAGAAGAAAGCCACCGAGTACGGCCCAGCCAAAGCCAAAAAACATTTCGTGGGCGTGCCATTGCACGGCAGTGAATGGGGTTTCTGGCGCAGGCAGTACCCCGCTGAAGATCAGCGCCCAAGCCATCGGCAGACTTAAACCGGCAAGGCAGGCCAGTGTAAAAAATGGGCGAAATCCAACCAGCCAGATAGGGTGGGTTAAAAACTGCATGCCGAACCTTTCAATACAACTGTACTTAAAACCCCAATTTTAGCGATGTTGTCGCTTGGCTGACTTGATATATCCGGGTCTGATCAAGCAAAAAAGCCTGCAATCGCGTAAAATCATCAAATCAATATTGGCCGATCGCAGCTTACTTCGGGCCAGTCAGCTTTCTGAAGGATAACAATGAAGCGTGTGGACGACTTCCGCTTGCAGCTTGGCAAGCATGAGCTTGTGCCGATTATGATCGGTGGTATGGGGGTTGATATATCGACCGTCGATCTAGCCCTTGAGGTTGCCCGGTTGGGCGGGGTTGGGCATATTTCTGATGCAATGATCAATACCGTGGCTGACCGCCGCTATGACACCAAGTACGTCAAAGAAAAGCTCGCGTTTTACAAGTTCAACGTCAAAAATGATGACAAATCGGCCGTTAAGTTTGATTTGGGAACGGTAGCCGAAGCTACCCGTTTGCACGTTGATAGCGCCATGGGTCAGAAAAAGGGCGATGGCCTGATTTTCATCAACTGCATGGAAAAGCTGACCATGAATGCGCCGAAAGAGACGCTCAAGGTTCGCATGACCGCCGCACTCGATGCTGGTATTGACGGCATGACGCTGGCTGCTGGTTTGCATCTTGGATCTTTTTCCCTGATCGAAGATCACCCGCGTTTTCGTGACGCCAAGCTCGGCATCATCGTGTCTTCAGTGCGTGCGCTGCAGCTCTTCCTGAAAAAGAGCGCCCGTACTAACCGGATGCCCGACTACGTTGTGGTCGAAGGTCCGTTAGCCGGTGGTCACCTTGGTTTCGGCATGGATTGGGCTGAATATGATTTGGCAACCATTGTTGCCGAAGTGCTCAAGTTCATGAAGGACGAAAACCTGAATATTCCGGTGATTCCTGCTGGCGGTATTTTCACTGGCAGCGATGCGGCAGCGTATCTCGAAGCAGGTGCGGCAGCGGTTCAGGTCGCCACCCGGTTCACCGTCTCCAAGGAATGCGGCTTGCCTGACCCGATCAAGCAGGAATATTTTAAGGCGACCGAAGACGATATCGAGGTCAACCAGATTTCGCCGACCGGCTATCCAATGCGAATGATTAAGAGCAGCCCGGCAATTGGCGATGGTATTCGCCCGAATTGCGAGGCTTATGGCTATCTGCTCGACTCCGCCGGCAAGTGTTCTTATATCACTTCATACAACCGTGAGGTGGCAGCACATCCAGAGGCGCGCAAGGTCTCCGTCATGGACAAAACCTGTCTGTGCACTCAGATGCGTAACTTTGATCTTTGGACCTGCGGCCATCTGACCTATCGTCTCAAGGACACCACCAATAAGCTGGCCGATGGTAGCTATCAACTGCTGACTGCTGAGCATGTTTTCAAAGATTATCAGTTCAGCACCGATAACAAGCTGGCGCTGCCGGATTCTCCAGCAGCCTGAGTCGGGTTTTAAATCGGCAAAACTAGAAACCCGGTCATTGTGCCGGGTTTTTAACTTTTGGCTCTGTCACAACAATGCCTTGGAGTATCGATGAATATTGAATTAATTGGCATGGTGATCATTTTTGTGGTGATTGCTGTGGTTGTCATCAAGTCACAATAGTGATTATGTCATTCTGGTTTTTGTGGCAGACTGAGGGCTAATGCCCACCATAAAAGCAAGGAGACAAAAATGCCAAAACGTATGATCAGTACTATCCTGGCTGGCAAGCCCCTGATTTCTGGCACCAAAGACATGACAGTGCGTACCGCCTGTAAGTTGATGGCCGAAAAGAAAATTGGCGCTTTGCTGGTGCTAGAAAAAGGAAAGATTGCCGGTATTTTTACTGAGCGTGATGCCTTGAACAAAATTTTGGCAACCAGTGTGGATCCGGATAGCACGAAGCTATCTGAGGTCATGGTCACCAAACTGCAAACAATTCGTGCCGACAAGCCTTTGGCTTACGCTTTGCATTTGATGGCGGAAGGTGGTTTTCGCCATGTGCCAGTAGTTGGTGACAATGGCGAGCCGCTCGGCATGGTTTCGGCACGGGATGCGCTTGGGCAGGATATTGTCGACCTCGAACGCGACATGAAGCGCCTTGAGGAACTTGAGGGGTCGATCGGCTACTAGTCGTTAGGCCAGCCAAAGCGAGCCAGTATCCCGGCAAATTCGCCGGATACTGGCTGTTTTATTTCAATAAGCCTGTTCTCAACTGGGTGGTTGAAGCTTAGTTCGGTACAGGCGAGTAATAGTCGGTTGCATCCAAGGTGCTCGGCAAAATAACGGTTGTGCCGTCCCTTGCCGTGTGTCGCATCACCAATAATTGGGTGGGCGATGTGTTTCAAATGACGGCGTAGTTGATGGCGACGCCCGGTTACAGGTTCTAGCTCAAGCAGGGCGTAGCGGCTAGTTGGGTAGCGATCAACTTCGACCGGTAGCTCGATTTCAGCCAGTCGCCTGTAATGGCTTAGGGCTTGCTGTGCTTCGTCACTACTGTGTTTTCCCTTGAATTCGTAAGGGTCGCGTTGGCGGGTAATCGGGTGATCAATGCTGCCTGAGTCCGGCGGTACGCCGCGAACCACGGCTTTGTAGCGTTTTGAAACCAAGCCCATTTCAAACTGTTTGCCCAGTGCACTAGCGATTTCTGCACTCAGACCAAATAACAAAATCCCGGATGTGCCACGGTCAAGGCGATGTGCCGCCCAGACCCATTGACCAATCTGGTCACGTAAAATCTGTATGGCAAATCGTGTTTCGTGGCGATCAATTTCAGAGCGATGAACTAGTAATCCTGATGGTTTGTCGATGACGACAATATGCTCATCACGATAAATAATCGGGAGTTCTTCTTCAGGCAAAGAAACGCTTCCGGGCGGTTTCGGGAATGGTCATCCCTGTGATGTGGGCGCGCTCCAGCAGTTCCCAGTAATAGCGGTAGGAGGCGCGGTCATGCAGCTTTCCTGCGTGCTGAATGGGTCCCCAGTCAGTGTCCTGAGCCGCAATCAGGATGTCGGCAGCGGCTTCTACCTCAGAAAAGTCAGGGCGCATTGCTTCGATGATGGGGGCGATTTGGTTGGGGTGAATGCTCCACATGCGTAGATAGCCGAACTCGGTGCGGGCACGGCGGGCATCGCTACGGATGTAATCAAGGTCTTTCAGCTCAGTCGTGACGTTGTGTGAAGGCACGATACCACTGGCTAGTGCGGCAGCAGAAACTTCACATTTGGCACGGGCAACCAGCGGGTGATCGAATTGACCGGGGCTACGCATGGCGCTACCAGGAATTGCACCGTGGTGCCCTGAGACAAAGTCCATTAAACCGAAATCCAGTGATTCAACCCCGGGCAGCGCAGCAATTTCCCATATTTCGCGTAGTGCACCGTGGGTTTCGATCAGGACATGGACAGGAATGCGGCGGTCAGCGTTGAGGGTAAGCTCAATTTCCCGCAGTGCTTCGATCTGCACTTGAACATCGCCGGCGCTGCAGGGTTTTGGCAAGGTAATGAAGGGGAGTCGGCTACCAGCAATTCTGATCAGAATTTCAATGTCTTGCCGCCAGTGCGGGTGGCTGACATCATGGATGCGGGCACCAACCCGGTTAAATTTGTTGTCGTCTGACATGATCAGGCGTGCGGCCATTTCGGCGTGCTCGCGCTCGGCCCCGGCGTGTGCGCCATCCTCGCAGTCGCAGGTGATGTCAAAGACCGGTCCAAGCTCTTGTTGAAGCTGCATGGCTTTTCGCATTAGCTTTTCCGATCCGGCATAGTGATCAACGACCGGCAGGATGGGGAAGGGCTTTTCGCCAGCAAAAAGAACTGCTTTGGGGTGGCGCATGATGAATCCACGTATTTGAATTTGACGCATCATTTTACGCTAGCCCAAACCGGGCCGGGACGGTTTAAGTCCTGAGATTAGCGTGATAGGACGTAGGCTTCATCCATGTTCCGCAGGCGAGAGCTTAGGATGCGTGCAATGTTGCGGAATATCTTCGCGCTGACGATAGGCTGAGACCAGCAAGCGGTTTCATTCATGCGGAGAAGAGTGCAGCTACGTCGAGCAATAACTGATGCCGATCGTAGGTCGTGATCGACTAGTGACATTTCACCAAAACTTGATCCTGGCTCAAGCCTAGCCAATTCGGTAGGCGCGGCGGGAGGGGTGGTTTTTGTGACAGATACCTGGCCTTCGATAATGACGTACAAAAAGGCACCGGCGCTACCTTGTTTTACGATGATTTCCCCAGCTGAAAAAGTGCATTTTTCGGCTGATTCCAGGAGAGATAATAGTTCCTGATGATTTAAGCCTTTGAATACTTCAACGTGTTCAATTAGCTTAAACATGATTCGTTGAAGATCTTGAAAGCTGAAGTTCTCTTTTATCCAGGTGCTCATGTGCTTATGCCCTCGAAAACCTTTGCGCTGAGTGTAACGTCTTGTTGGGTGGTATATG
>CAYRBE010000104.1:0-8213 GCA_964422345.1 uncultured Dechloromonas sp. | reverse complement strand
AGGGTTGTCTTTACTTTGCCCGTCATCATATAGCCCGTCCACGGCGAGTTTTTACCTCGGCTCTTCAGCGCATCTGGCGTCAGTTGCCAATCTGCCTGTGGATCAAAAATACAAATATCAGCCACCGCCCCCGTCGCTAGATGACCGCTCGCCAAACCAAGAACAGCAGCCGGCGCTGCGGTAATCCGAGCCAACGCATCGGATAGGGAAACCTTGGCTGCCTCGGCCCATTTCAGGGTCAGTGGCAACAAGACCTCAAGTCCGGTAGCGCCCGCCTTGGCTTCACCAAACGGCAGCAATTTGTCATCTGCCCCAACCGGGGTGTGGTCAGAGCAAATTGCAGCCAGACCGGTGGCTGCTGCGGTGGACAGCGCCAAACGGTCATTTTGGGTACGTAATGGCGGACAAAACCGGGCATGGGGATTAAAGAAACCGATATCATTTTCGGTCAGCAGCAAGTGATGCACGCCAATATCACAGGTAATCGGCAAGCCTTCATCACATGCCGCCTTAACCAAGGCCATACCCGCCGCAGAAGACAGACGAGTCAAATGCACGCGACAACCGGTATCACGGACCAGCTGAACAATGGTCGCAATGGCAATGGTTTCGGCCGCTACCGGAATCCCGGCCAGACCAAGACGACTTGCCACTTCACCATCATGAGCAATGCCATTACGAGACAGCCAGTAATCCTGCGGCTGCAACCAAACGGAAAAATTGAAAGTCGCGGCGTATTCCATTGCCCGAACCAACGCTTCGGTATCAACCACAGGCACCTTGGCTTGTGAAAACGCGACGCAACCGGCCTTCTTCAAACCTGCCAACTCAGACAAGCGCTCGCCTTTAAGCCCCAAGGTCAGGGCACCCAAAGGTAGCACATGGGCTTTACCGATTTCTGCACCACGGTGCACCAAGCGATCGGCCAGTTCAGGCTCATCGAGCGGTGGGTCGGCATCCGGCGGCACGACCACCGAAGTGACGCCACCAGCAACGGCTGCAGCGAGTTCAGCCTCAATACTGTTCAGGCGCGCCCCTAGGTCAATCAATCCGGGGCAAACCACACAGCCGCTGGCATCGATAATTTCATCGACAACAAAACCGGCGGGCGCTTCACCCACTCCAGCTACCTTACCATCGGCAACAAACAAGGAAATGCTACGGTCAACACCGTTTTTCGGGTCAATTACCCGGCCATTTTTGATTTCTATATTCATCTCAATTCCCCGCAACAATGCTCATGACGGCCATCCGCACCGCAATGCCAAAGGTAACCTGAGGCAGGATCACAGCCTGCGAACCATCGGCCACAGCGGAATGAATCTCTACACCACGGTTCATTGGTCCCGGATGCATCACGATAGCGTCCGGCTTGGCCAAAGCCAGCTTCTGCGGTGTCAGGCCGTAGTGACGGAAATATTCGCCGGCAGAAGGCAACAAGGCACCGGTCATCCGTTCATTCTGCAAACGTAGCATGATGATGACGTCCACATCTTTTAGGCCTTCGTTCATGTCATGAAAAACATGCACACCCAGCTTATCGAGATGTTTGGGCAAGAGCGTCTCCGGCCCGATAGCGCGAACCTCCGGCACCCCGAGGGTAGTCAGCGCATGAATATCGGAACGGGCAACGCGCGAATGCAGAATATCGCCGACGATCGCCACGCGGAGCTGCGTGAAATCCTTCTTGTAGTGGCGGATGGTGTACATGTCGAGCAAGCCCTGCGTCGGGTGTGCATGACGTCCATCGCCGGCATTAACAACGTGAATGTCGTCGCGACCAGTGCGTTGCAGGTGTTCGGCAATCAGGTAGGGCGCACCGCTTGAAGCGTGGCGCACAACAAACAGGTTGGCGTGCATGGCACACAGGTTGTCGATGGTATCGAGCAGGGTTTCGCCCTTGCTGGCCGACGACTTGTTGATATCGAGGTTAATCACATCGGCCGATAGGCGCTTGGCAGCAATCTCGAAAGTCGTCCGGGTGCGCGTTGAGTTCTCGAAAAACAAGTTGAAAACACTCTTGCCACGCAGCAACGGGACTTTTTTAACCTCACGTGCCGAAACTTCCATAAAAGATTCAGCAGTATCGAGAATCTGGGTCAGGATGCGCTGCGGCAAGCCCTCAACCGAGAGCAGGTGAATCAGTTCGCCATCTTTGTTCAACTGCGGATTATGCATTTTCAAGTCTCCAGACAAGTTGTCCGTCATCCTGTTTACCGAGCACCAGGCTCTGACCGTCACTCAAGGCCACATCCCACATACAGTAAGTCGCTCCGATTGGTAACTCACGCCCACCCCGATCAGCCAGCACCGCCATTTCAACCGAAGCCGGGCGACCGTAGTCGAATAACTCGTTCAGCGCCGCACGGGTTGTCCGGCCGGTATAGAGCACGTCATCAACGAGAATCAGGTGGCGCCCCTCGACATCAAAGGGGATCACGGTTGGTTTGACCTGAGGATGCAGACCTTTCGCAGCAAAGTCATCGCGATAGAAGGAGACATCAATCAAGCCGATATCCTCCGGCAAGCCAAGCAATTCCTTCAGGCGCTCGGCAATCCACGCGCCGCCGCTATAAATACCAACCAGCGCCGGCTGGCGATGAAGCTGCGGGCGAATCAGGTCAGCCAGTTGGCGAACCTGCGCTTCTGCGTCAGGCAGAGGGTGAGTCAAGAGTGACATGCGACGGACTTTCGAACCAGGTTTGAAGAATAAGTTGGGCCGCCACCGCATCGAGTAGGGGCTTGGCGGATTTACTGTTACGGCCGGTTTCACGCAAGCGTGATTCGGCATCGAGCGAAGTTAGACGCTCGTCGGCAAAACCAACGGGAAGCTTGTAACGCCGTTGCAGGCGCTCGGCAAACTTCGTCGCCAGACGAGTCATTTCATGTGGCGTTCCATCCGCATGCGTCGGCAGCCCCACGACCAATTGCACGGGTTGCCACTCAGCAACCAATTTAGCGATTGCGGCAAAGCGCTCATCATTGCTTTCAGCACGAATAACCGCCAGCGGATGGGCGCTGCCTAAGAGTGTCTCACCGGTAGCCACACCAATCCGTTTTTCACCGAAGTCGAAGGCCAATACTGTGCCTTCAGGCATGTCCGGCCACATCGGAAAGCTGAGCAAAGCTGATCCCCAACTTTTGCATTGCAGCAGGCAGGCGCTCTTCCGGCGGCAAGTCGAACAAAATACTGTTTTTGGCCGGAACGGTCAGCCAAGAATTCTGAGCCAGTTCATCCTCAAGCTGCCCGGCATCCCAGCCGGCATAGCCCAGCGTGACGATAATCTCGTCCGGCAAGCCTGCGCTACCAACCGCAGCCAGCACATCGCGCGAACTGGTCAGCCCGACATCGGCGTTCACTGCCAACGTCGATTGCCATTGCCCAACGGGGCGATGCAGGACAAAACCACGATCCAGTTGCACCGGGCCACCAAAATAAATCGGCAGCTTGGCTAGATTCTCCGCATCGAGCTTGATGTCGATTTTTTCAAACAAGCCGGCCAGATCCATGTCGATGGGTCGATTTACAATGATGCCCAAAGCACCATTGTCGTTATGCTCACAGATATAGACCAGCGTATTGGCAAAATACGGGTCTTCCAGCGTCGGCATCGCGATCAAAAAATTATCGGTGAGATTCAACTTTTCCATAATTTGAATTTTAATCTCCGGCGAGGTACAAACCAAGAATGATTCAAGAAAAAGCCCTCGTCTGGTTCCGTCGCGACCTTCGCAACTACGACCACGCCGCACTCAGTGCCGCACTTTCCAATGCGCGCCAGGTTTTTTGCGTATTTGTTTTTGACCGTGACATTCTCGACGCTCTGCCATCGCGGCAGGATAGGCGGGTCGAATTCATTCACGAGTCATTGCTTGAACTTCATACCGCACTACAGAAAAAAGGTGGCGGATTAATTGTTCGTTACGGCAATGCCATCGACGAAATCGTGTCGCTCGCCAAGCACCTCGACATCAACGCAGTGTACGCCAATCGTGATTACGAACCTTACGCCAAACACCGCGATGCCGCAGTGACTGAACAGTTGAGCGAACTAGGCATAGCGTTTGTCGATTTAAAAGATCAAGCCATTTTTGACCGTAGCGAGGTATTAACTCAGGCCCAAAAGCCTTTTTCTGTCTTCACGCCCTACAAAAATGCTTGGTTACGGCAGTACACCGTAGCAATCGCTGCCAGCTATCAGTGTGCCGGAAACTTTGGGATATCGGACTTGGTCGGGGTGCCCTCCTTGAGTGACATTGGCTTCACCCGCTCAAACCTCTCTGAACTTGGCATACAAGCTGGCATGTCAGGTGCCCAGGTGCTGTGGGAAGACTTTCGTACAGGACGCATGCAACGCTACGGCGCGCTGCGCGACTTTCCTGCGGTCAAAGGTGTGTCGTATCTCTCGCTGCACCTTCGCTTTGGGACCATCTCGATTCGCCAACTGGTCTCCGCCGCCCAAACAGAACAGGCCGACACATGGCTGAGTGAACTCATCTGGCGTGATTTTTATTTCATGATCCTCGACCACTTTCCACACGTGACCGAGCGTTCATTCAAACCAGCCTACGATGCGATTCAGTGGAAATCCTGGCCGGAAGGTTTTGCCGCATGGTGTGAAGGGAAAACTGGCTACCCACTGGTCGATGCCGCCATGCATCAACTCAACCACAGTGGCTGGATGCACAATCGGCTGCGTATGGTTGTAGCGTCATTTTTAACTAAGGATCTCGGTATCGACTGGCGCTGGGGAGAGCGATATTTTGCTGAGCACTTGAACGATTTTGATCTTTCGGCCAATAACGGTGGTTGGCAATGGGCCTCATCCAGCGGTTGCGATGCACAGCCTTATTTCCGGATATTCAACCCGATCACCCAGTCCGAGCGCTTTGACCCCGAGGGAAAATTTATCCGCCGTTACCTGCCCGCACTCAAAGATGTCCCCAACAAATACATCCACAGCCCTTGGCTAATGGGACGAAATGAGCAGGAAAGTTTAGGCTGCATCATCGGTAAAGACTATCCCGCACCAATTGTCGACCACGCACAGGCCAGAGCAGAAACCCTGGCCCGCTACGCAGTAGTCAAATCTGGCAATTAGGCATTCACCTTGGCGCTGACATAACCCGAAATCAAACCAATCAACTCATCTTCGTCATAAGGCTTGCCAAGATAATGGTTGGCACCAATTTCAAAAGCGTAGTTGCGGTGCTTATCGGCGGTTCGTGAGGTAATCATGATCACCGGCAGCGGTTTCAGGCGTGGATCTGCCCGCATGTTTCTGACCAGATCGAAGCCATCCATCCGAGGCATTTCGATATCCGACAAAACGACGTCAGGGAGAAATTCCTGCAACTGTTCAAGCGCATCAACACCGTCCTTGGCCAATACGACTTGATAACCCTCACGGGTTAGCAGACGGCTAGTGATCTTGCGTACCGTAAGAGAATCATCGACCACCATCACCGTTGGTACTGAAACAACAGCTTTCGCCACTGGGGCAGCTGTCTTCACACTGACGACAGCAGTTCTGCTTGCCAATGCAACCGGATTCAAAATCAACACAACCTGACCATCGCCTAGCACCGTCGCGCCGGAAATACCGACCACGCGTGCCAACTGTGTCCCAATATTCTTAACCACAACCTCTTGATTGCCATTCAGTTCGTCAACCTGAACCGCCACTCGTTGCGAACCTGAGCGTAGCAGCAGCACCCAGTAGCGACGACGCTCTTCTGGAACCGCGCTTGCATCACCCAGTAAATGTGGCAAGTAATGGAATGGGTAGCGCGCACCTTGCCAAACCGCTTCGCCTCTTTCACGCAAAACCGCAAGTGCGTTTTCCTTCAACTCCTGCACCTGCTCAATCATCGTCGAGGGTACTGCATAGAGGCGCGTCCCAACTCGAGTCAACAAGGTTTTGGTCACAGCCAGCGTGAGCGGCAAGTAAAGACGGAAAGTTGTCCCTTTGCCTGGCACGGAAAGAATCTCGATCCGGCCACCCAGTTCAAGAACTTCAGTTTTGACCACGTCCATACCGATACCGCGACCGGCCAATTGCGTTAGCTCAGTGGCTGTAGAAAAGCCTGGCTGGAAGATAAAGTCAAACAAGCTGGCTTCATCTGCTTGCTGACCTGGCTGCAACAAACCCATCGTCTCAGCCCGCGCACGAATCCGCTCAGCATCCAAACCTTTACCATCATCAGCAATGGAAAGAATAATTTCATTCCCTTCCTGAGTCAGCGCCATGCTGATCTCACCCACCTCTGATTTGCCTGCAGCCAGTCGCTCCTCGCGACTCTCAATACCGTGCGTTACGGAATTGCGTAGCATGTGCTCGATTGGCCCGAGCATTTTATCGAGCACAGAACGGTCAATTTCGACCTGACCACCCAAAATATCAAGGTTGGCGCGCTTGCCGACTTCTTTCGCGGTCTGCCGAACAATGCGATAAAGTCGCTCCGGCTGGCTGGCAAACGGCACCATACGCACGCTCATCAGATCCTGCTGGAGACTGCGATTCAATCGCGACTGAGCAAGAATGGCGGCATTGGCATCATCAAGGTTTTTGAGCAAGTTTTGCTGAACCGTCGCGACGTCATTCACAGACTCTGCCATAAACCGCGTCAGTTCGTGGAAGCGCGTAAAGCGATCAAGTTCCAGCGGATCAAACTCGGCATCACCCTCTGGCGTATGAGCAACCCGCGCCTGCATCTGGGTTTCAGCTTGAATTTCAATTTCGCGTAACTGACGGCGCAGGCGGATGACGTTTTCAGTCAGATCCAGCAAAGAACCTTTCAAGCTCCGCATTTCACCTTCGATTCGTGCCCGGGCAATCGACAGCTCACCCGCTTCATTGGCCAAACGATCGATCAGGTCGGCACGAACCCTCAAAGTTGCGCGTTGCTCAGCGGTCTCTGAATCGGAGTCAAGCTGAGACTCAGCTAATTTAGCCTCGACATCGCCCTGCGGTGCATCACTTGCCGTGGCATCAACCACCGGCGCAGGAGGAGGGCCATCACGTAAATACTCAACAGACTGAGCCAACAAATCATAGCCAGCTTCAATCTCATCAATCAGTGCTACATCTGCACCGCTGCGAACACCATCCTCAAGGCGACTCTCCATCTGGTGAGTAACCTCACCAAGGTTCATCGCCCCCGCCATACGGGCATTACCCTTAAAAGTATGAAGGATGCGAGAAATAACTTGTGCGGGTGCTGGACTCGCAGGATCTATACGCCACGACCGTAACTCTGACGCTATATCACGAAGCTGATCTGCTGCCTCTTCCAAAAAGATTGGCAACAACTGCTCATCCAGCTCATCCGTTAGCAACGGCAATGACTGATGGACAACAGAAGCAGCCTTTTCCGGCACAAAATCGGGCTCGACGAGATCAGCAATCTCTATGGGTGCCTCTGCTTCAAAATCCTCAACACTCTCCATTGTTGAGGATGCATGAAAAATATCTTCCAGCGCAACAATTAATGATGGCTGATCGAGCGGTGGAATTTGATCAGCCAGACCTGCGAACATGCCTTCAAGCGTCACGATCGCCTGACGTACAGTTTCCAAACCCTCAATACTGTCGGGACGATCAGAGCCATCGCGCCTCAAGAGCGCATGCTCCAAAGCAATTGCCAGACGATTCAGAGGCATCAACCCCACGGTCGCTGCAATACCACCCAAGGTATGTGCAGCGCGGGTTATATCAAATGAAGTAGGGGCGCTTGGATTCGCATCCAAATCCGCATAGCCATCAACTAAAGTCCGCAAATGCCCCTGCGCTTCTTCGAGGAAAATATCGTAAAGCGTCGGCGCCGCAGCAATCGGCTCTACCACAACATTCACATCAGGGTTGTCAGCGACGACAATCTCCAGAGACGCTTCTGACTCAGAGGGTTCGTCACTAAGGCCTTGCTCTTCGTCCAACGACCAATCTTCATCTGTAACCAGCAAGTCTTCAAGCGCAACGGCCGTCGCTGCCAGCTGAAGATCTGCTTCAGTTGCGGGGGGGGCTACAACAGGTTCATCCTGAGGCTCAACAACCAGATCTTCGAGCGCCGGAAGATCAAGCTCAATAGACGGCGACTCGTCGCCTAACTCTGGCATTGGCAATTCAACAACCTGCACCACATCTTCAACTTCCAGCGCCTCTGGCTCTGGCTCTGGCTCTGGCTCTGGCTCTGGCTCTGGCTCTGGCTCTGGC
>CAYRBE010000103.1:0-8258 GCA_964422345.1 uncultured Dechloromonas sp. | reverse complement strand
TGCCCAATATCAAGTGGGGTCTGCTCTACGGGGTGATTTTGTCGAATGCCCGGGCTATGGGCGAGTTTGGCGCGGTGTCAGTGGTTTCCGGCCATATTCGCGGTGAAACTAATACCTTGCCGTTGCATGTCGAAATTCTCTACAACGAATACAACGCGATTGGTGCCTTCGCCGCCGCATCTGTTCTTGCTTTGCTGGCGCTGGTGACTTTGGTGGCTAAAACGGTCGTCGAGTGGCGGATGAAAAAAGAAACTGAAATGCTGAATACGGTGCTGGCACCGGAGAAAACCTGATGAGTATAGAAATCCGTAATATCTCGAAGCGCTTTGGCAATTTTGTCGCGCTCGATAATATCAACCTCGATATTCCCACGGGGGAACTGGTCGCCCTGCTGGGACCCTCCGGCTGCGGCAAGACGACGCTGCTGCGAATCATCGCGGGGATGGAAGCGCCGGATAGTGGTGAGGTTTTGTTTTCCGGCGCGGAAGCAACTCACCTGCATGCACGGGATCGTAATGTCGGCTTTGTATTCCAGCATTACGCTCTGTTTCGCCACATGACGGTATTTGAGAACGTGGCCTTTGGTCTGCGCGTCAAGGCGCGCAAGGAGCGGCCTAGCGATGCTGAAATCAAACGCAAGGTGATGGAGTTGCTTGGTTTGGTTCAGCTTGACTGGCTGGCCGACCGTTATCCATCGCAACTTTCAGGTGGGCAGCGGCAGCGGATTGCGCTGGCTCGTGCGCTGGCGGTTGAGCCTAAAGTGTTGCTACTGGATGAGCCTTTTGGTGCGCTCGACACCAAGGTGCGTAAGGAGTTGCGCCGCTGGTTGCGGCATCTCCATGACGACATGCATATTTCCAGTGTGTTTGTGACACACGATCAGGAAGAGGCGTTGGAGGTTGCTGACCGTGTGGTGGTGATGAACCACGGCCGAATTGAGCAAATTGGATCGCCGGATGATGTGTACTCCAGCCCGGCATCCCCTTTTGTTTACCAGTTCCTGGGTAATGTGAATGTCTTTCATAGTCGCGTGCACGGTGGTTTTGCTGAGGTTGAGCGGGGTGATGTGGCGGCAGAAAAATCCACTGCCTTTGTTCGTCCGCACGACATTGATATCGCACATCAGCCGATGGAAGATGGCTTGCAGGCTAGCGTAGCGCATGTCCATCCGATTGGCCCGGTGGTTCGTATCGAGTTGAAACACAACAGCGAAATCATTGAGGTTGAGTTGTCGCGTGACCGGCATGAGATATTGCAGTTGCAGGCAGGCCAAGCGGTGTGGTTCAGGCCACGGCAGATGAAGGTGTTTGGGGCGGATGCCTTGCCGAAGGCGGCGCCTGAAAAACAGGCATTTTTGTTCTGATTCATATCGCAGAAGCGAGTTGGGGGGCGGTGCTATAATCGGCCCCCATTTCGTGCGCTCTCGGCTCCAACGGTGATTTTTACCCTCGGCATCAACCATCATTCTGCACCGCTTGCTATTCGCGAGCGCGTGGTGTTCCATGCTGAAAAAATGCATGCGGCGCTGGCTGATCTGACGCAAAGCCCGGCAGTCAAAGAAGCGACTATTTTGTCGACGTGCAACCGCACCGAAATCTATTGCTCTGCCGATAACCACGATGTCGTGGTTGATTGGATGGCTCGTTATCATCAGGTAGAGCGTTCCGAACTGGCGCCGTATATCTACGCCCATGAGCAACCGGAGGCGATTCGTCATGCCTTCCGCGTGGCGAGCGGTTTGGACTCCATGGTGATTGGTGAGCCGCAGATTCTTGGCCAGATGAAGGATGCGGTACGCGTTGCCGAAGAGAGCGGTACCCTCGGCACCCAACTGCACAAACTGTTTCAGCGCTCTTTTTCGGTTGCCAAGGAAGTGCGCAGCACGACAGCGATTGGTGCCAATATTGTTTCAATGGCGGCGGCCGGGGTGCATCTGGCCGAACGAATTTTTGAATCGATCGACCAGCAGCGGATTATATTTATTGGTGCTGGTGAAATGATTGAGTTGTGCGCCGCGCATTTTTGCGCCCGCCAGCCCAAGCAGGTGACGATTGCCAATCGAACCATTGAACGTGGGCGGGCTTTGGCTGAGCGTTTTAATGGCACTGCGATTCGCCTTGATGAGCTGGGTGAGCATCTGGCTCAGCACGACATTGTGGTTTCCTGTACCGCCAGCCCTTTGCCGATTATTGGTCTGGGCATGGTCGAGCGCGCGGTCAAAGCGCGGCGTCATCGCCCCATGTTCATGATAGATCTGGCGGTGCCGCGTGATATTGAGGAAGAGGTCGGCGAGCTCGACGATGTCTTTCTTTATTCGGTAGACGACTTGGCGCAGGTTGTTGAAAGTGGCAAGGAGTCCCGTCAGGCAGCTGTTGTAGAGGCGGAAACCATTATCACGACCCGGGTGCAGGATTTTATCGGGTGGCTGGAGTCGCGTGACACAGTGCCGGTGATTCGTGCCTTGCGCGATTCTGCCGAGCGTATGCGTCGCCATGAAATTGAGCACGCCATGAAAATGCTGGGTAAGGGCGAATCGGCGGATAAGGTGCTGGAGCATTTGTCGCAGCGGCTGACCAAGAAGTTTTTGCATGCACCAACGCAGGCACTCAATTTGGCCGAAGGTGTCGAGCGAGACCACCTGCAGTCAGCAGCTAGCCGACTCTTTCACCTGCACTCAAACGACTGAAGTGTGGTCGGCCGGGCCGGCTTTTAATACACGATTTCGCCCGTCGCGCTTGGCCTGAAGCAGCGCGTTGTCTGCCGCTTCGATCAGTGCGGAAGTGCTTTGATAGTCGGGGAATGTCGCTACGCCGCAACTGAAGCTGGCGCGTAGTGAACCCAGCGCATGGGCGTGTGGCATAACCGAGAAGTCTTCCCGGATTTTGTTGATTAGATCGCAGGCACGGTCAATGCTGATTCCCGGTAATGCCAGTATGAATTCTTCGCCACCATAACGCCCCACCAGATCACTATTCCGTAAGCGGCCACGGAGTAGCCAGGCGATGCTGCGGATAACCTGATCGCCCACCGGGTGGCCGTAATTGTCGTTGATCGACTTGAAGCGGTCGATGTCGAGCATGGCAATGACGAGTGGCCGCTCGCTGGAGGCTGCGTAGAGCATGCGCTCGATTTCAATTTTTGACGAAGAGTGATTAAACAGGCCGGTCAGGCTGTCATGCTGGCCAGCGTGGAGCATTTCCCGGTAGCGTTTGATTTTGGTTTTGACCACGGAGGCCAGCACAATCGGGTTGGCTGGCTTGCTCAGAAATTGATCCCCGCCCAGGCGCAGGGCTTCAACCTGCTGCGCCATATCGGTTTCACTTGAGAGGTAAATGACCGGCAGTGCCTGATATTCGGGTACCTGACGTAGTGCCTTGGTGACTTCAACGCCGGTGCAGTAAGGCATGTACATATCCATCAGGATGGCGTCCGGATGGTATTCGGCGGCGGCTTCAAGGATCGAACGGGGGTCGCGGATGGCGCGGCTGTCGATCCCGTGCTGATTCAATGAGCGCTGGATATGGGCAATGGCAGTGGCTGAGTCTTCGACAATCAGGACGCGGTGGACTTCCTGTTCGGCGGTAGCGACTAAGTCGAGAATCCGCGAAATGACATCGCTGACTTTGTTGCCCATCGGGACACAGGCATCGGCACCTGCGCGTTGCAGTTCAACGATGCATTCGAGATTGCTGGGTACTGAAACGCAGTAGAAAAAACTGGTCGGATATTGTCCGCGCAGGTTTGCAACGACGCTGATATTCGATGCCGAATAGGGAGAGCCTTCGCTGTCGGGAATGAAAACAAGCGCCAATAATGGATCATCGGCAATAGGTTGTTCGTGCCAGTTGATGTTTTCTGGAGTGAAGCCAAAAAACGCCAATTGTTCGGACAGTGCGTTCGTCCAGGGGTGGTGTTCCCGCGAAACAATCAGCACTTTTCGCGGGCGATCCCAGCTTTCAGCCTTGCGTTCAGGCGTGTCGCTATTGCGGCGAATTTGAGCTGCGGGCGTATTCTGGCGTTTAAGCTCGCCAAGAATGACATCAACCTGCCGGGCAATGGCATTCGCCTGTTCGCGGCCGATCGGGTGCATGGAACTGTCACCGAATAGTGCCAAGGCTGTATTTTCAAGCTCCTGGCAGGCGCGGACCAAACCGAGCATGTGGAGTCGGGTGATTTGTTCGGTCAACCCATTGAGGGCTAGGGTGAACTCAACGAAGGCGTCGGATGTGCCACTCGCCCGGTAGCAACTCCAGCGCTGTTCGAGCGATTCTGCAAGGGTGATGATTGATTGGGAAATCGGTGGCATAGCGTGGCTCTCGTCGATCTCTGATTATGCAGTCTGAGATCGTTGCTGGCAATCGCCTTTAGTCGCCGATCAGCGGTGTTCTCGGGTACCATGTCGCCCCTTGATCGTTATCGTCCTGTGACCCGCTGAAATGAAATCGAGCATTCGCCAAAAACTTGACCTGCTGGTAGATCGCCTCGATGAAATCGACCGTATGTTGTCGGCACCGGATACGGCAAATAATATGGATCAGTTTCGTAAGTTGTCGCGTGAGCGATCTGAAATTGAGCCCGTCGCCATTCAGTTCAATGCCTTCCGTCAGGCCGAAAATGACCTCGCTGAAGCGCAGGCGATGCTGGCTGATCCCGATATGCGTGAATTTGCCGAAGAGGAAATCGCCGCTGCGAAAGCGCGCCTGCCTGAGCTGGAAATTGAGCTGCAAAAGCTTTTGTTGCCGCGTGACCCCAATGATGAAAAAGGTGTGATTCTGGAAGTTCGGGCTGGCACGGGCGGCGATGAGTCTGCATTGTTTGCCGGTAGCCTGTTCCGCATGTACACCCGCTATGCCGAGCGTCAGCGCTGGCAAGTTGAGATTATTTCGGCCAGCGAATCCGATCTGGGCGGTTATCGCGAAGTGATTTGCCGGATCGGCGGTTTTGGCGCTTACTCTTGTCTGAAGTTTGAGTCGGGCGGACATCGCGTTCAGCGTGTACCGGAAACTGAGACACAGGGCCGGATTCATACCTCGGCCTGTACCGTCGCGATCATGCCTGAGGTGGATGAGGTTGAGGATGTGAACCTCAATCCGGCTGATCTGCGGATTGATACCTACCGCGCCTCCGGTGCGGGTGGTCAGCACATTAACAAAACCGACTCTGCGGTGCGTGTGACCCATCTGCCGACCGGCATTGTTGCTGAGTGTCAGGATGGCCGTTCGCAGCATGCCAACAAGGCTTCGGCGATGAAAGTGCTGGCGGCACGGATCAAGGATGTTCAGGTCCGCGCCCAGCAAAGCCACATTGCCAGCACGCGTAAAAACCTCATTGGTTCGGGTGACCGTTCCGAGCGGATTCGTACCTATAACTTCCCGCAAGGGCGGGTGACCGATCACCGCATTAACCTGACGTTGTACAAAATTGCCGCCATTATGGAAGGTGACATGGACGAACTGCTTGGTGCTCTCGCCGCCGAGCATCAGGCGGACCTGCTCGCCGAGCTGGCCGAACAAAACTGAAAATGACCCTTTTTGAGGCGTACACCGTAGCAAAGCAGCAGATCGACCGGCTCGATGCCCGTCTGTTGCTCGAATACGCTACCGGCTGCAGTCACGCTGATTTATTGGCCCGCCCGGAAACACCGGTCATTGCCCCAGCCTATGCACAGTTTGCAGAATGGGTAGCACGACGCGTGACCGGCGAGCCACTGGCCTATCTGGTCGGTGAAGCCGGGTTCCGAGGCCGGGTGTTTCAAGTCTCACCTGATGTCTTGATTCCCCGCCCGGAAACCGAAGTGCTGATCGAACTGGCGCTGGAAAAGCTGCAAGGGCTGGTTGCGCCACGAGTGCTTGATATGGGCACCGGATCAGGGATTGTTGGCATCTCGCTGGCTTTGGAATATCCAGCGGCAAGGGTTGCTACGGTGGACATCTCATTTGAGGCAATTTCCATCGCCCGCAATAACGCTGGTCGCTTGGGGGCACAGATCGAGTTTCGCCAAAGCGACTGGTTCACAGCCTTGGCGGGTGAAACCTATGATCTGATTGTGTCCAATCCGCCCTATGTCGCCGAGGGTGACCCGCATCTTGAATTGAATGGCCTGCCTTTCGAGCCGCGCATGGCGCTGACCGATGGCGCGGATGGTCTGGACTGCATCCGGAAAATTATTGCGGGTGCAGCCGCCCATTTGACGCCCGGTGGCTGGCTTTTGTTTGAACACGGTTACGATCAAGGTGAATCGAGCCGGAACTTATTGACCGCCGCCGGGTTCAAAGCGGCATTCACTCATCCCGATCTGGCCGGTACCGACCGCGTCAGCGGTGCTTATCTTTAATCTGGAGAAATTATGTCTGACGCTCAGCAACGCATCAAAGAAACCGTAACTTCCAACCCGGTCGTTCTTTACATGAAGGGCGATGCCCGTTTTCCGCAGTGCGGCTTTTCTGCAACCGCTGTGCAGATTCTGAAAGTCTGCGGGGTCAATGATTTCGTCACGGTGAACGTGCTGGCCGACGAAGAAATCCGCAATGGCGTTAAGGAATACGCCAACTGGCCGACCATTCCCCAGCTTTACATCAAGGGTGAGTTTGTTGGCGGTTGCGACATCATGAAAGAAATGTATCAGGACGGTGAGCTACAAAAATTGCTGGAAGGCATCGCTCAGGTCTGATTTTTCTCAGCTTGAAATGCAAAGCCCGTCTTTTGGCGGGCTTTGTCGTTTAAAGGTCTGACAGGCGCTGATTGGCGACCGACAGGCGAGCGGCAAGTACGCTCAAAAATCCCTGATAGAAGTGCATGCGGCAGCTTTCGCTGGCTTGTTGCAGGGCTTCGCCTCGGATGGTGATTATGTCGGATGGGGTGATGGCTGAGACATCAGCGCCGCGTAGTTGAGTGCGGCGGTTGATCACGGCCATTTCGCCGAAACAGGCGCCTTTGCTCAGGGTGCTCAGGATTTTGCCACCCTTGCTGACCTTGAGTTGGCCGTCGGCAACAAAACAGAAGAAGTCGCCTGGTTCGCCGTCGCGCATGATGACGGATTCTGGCGGGATGCGTCGCCAGTCTGAGAAACGCAAGGCTTCCCAGATTTCGACGTCGCTGAAATCGGCAAAGAAAGGCAGGGCGCGCAGGATGTCGAATTTTTCGGTGGCGGCGAATTCGGCCTTGGGCATCAGCAGTTGGCGGCTACGCACGGCAACGGTGAGGTCTTGCGAGAATTCTTCCCAAGTCTGGTAGCGGGCTTCCCGGTCACGGGTAGTCGCTTTGCCGATAATGTCATCAAGTACCGGTGGCAGCTCCTTGCGCAGACTGCTTGGCTTGGGGAAGTCGCCATGCATGATCTGATAGACCATGTTGAACTGGTTGTCAGCTTGAAAGGGCAGGCGGCCGGTGAGAAGTTGAAACATTACAACACCGAGCGAGTAGATATCAGTGCGATGGTCCAGCGTCAGCTCCTGGACTTGCTCAGGCGACATGTAGGCCGGCGAGCCAATGCCAGAGACTTGGGTGCGATCATTCTGGTGGTTGCTGATCGCCGCACCGAAGTCGGAAATCTTGATGTCGCCATCTGAAGTCATCAGCAGGTTGGCTGGCTTGATGTCGCGGTGGGTCACGCCGATGCGCTGGGCGAAAGCGAGTGCCCGGGTGCATTTGAAAATCAGTTCAACCACTCGGTCGATCGGCAGTAGTTTCCCCGGCTGGCTATATTGTTCCAGCGTGCTGCCGGCAATGTATTCCATCACGATGTAGCAAATTTTTTCGGCCACCACGGCATCGTAAATCTGGACGATGTGGGGGTGGTTCAGCTTGCCGACCAGCGAGGCTTCGTTAAGGAAAAGATTGGTGTAAATCTTCCCTTTTTTCGGGTCGCCCAAAATCTCCGGCGTGGCGACCTTGATCGCCACGTCGCGCTGGGCAAAAGGATCGCGACCGAGATAAACGGTACTGGTCGCGCCTTCTCCGAGCTTCTTCGAAAGCTCGTATTTGCCGAGCTTTTGCATCGCGTTTACAGGCGCTGGCGGGCGCGGGCAATTGCGGCCCGGACCTGCTCGGGGGCGGTGCCGCCGATGTGGTTGCGGGAGGCGAGCGAACCCTCGACAGTCAGGACAGCAAACACATCAGCTTCGGCTTGCGGGCAGAAGGCTTTGATCTCGTCGAGCGTTAGCTGCGGCAGATCAACGCCCTTGGCTTCGGCGGCCTTGACGGCGTGGCCGACGGCTTCGTGGGCATCACGGAAGGGCAGGCCCTTCTTGACCAGATAG
>CAYRBE010000102.1:0-8278 GCA_964422345.1 uncultured Dechloromonas sp. | reverse complement strand
TTGATGGTCTGACCATTCATTTGAGCCTGCGCACCGGGAAATGGATTAAAAGCCCGCAGGTGGCGATCAAGCTCAGCTGAGCTCTTGCGCCAATCAACCAGCGCCTCGGCCTTTTCTATTTTGTGAGCGTAAGTCACGCCTTCGGCAATTTGAGGCTCTGCAGGCAAAGGCAATTTACCCAGCGCTTCAACGATCAAACTCGCACCCAGTTCTGCCAGACGGTCATGCAAGGTCGCCGACGTATCGTCTGTTGCAATATCAAAAGCCCCACGCAACAACACTGGCCCGGTATCAAGCCCGGCCTCCATCTGCATAATGCAAACACCGGTTTCCTTGTCACCACTAAGCAAGGCCCGCTGAATGGGTGCTGCACCACGCCAACGCGGCAACAACGAAGCGTGAATATTCAGGCAACCTTGAGCCGGCATGTCGAGAACCATTTGCGGCAGAATCAGGCCGTAGGCAGCCACCACCATGACGTCGGCACCAATGGCTGCAATCTTATTCTGAGCTTCGGCGTCCTTGAGACCGAGTGGCTGAAAAACCTCAATACTGTGCTCCAGCGCCAGCTTCTTGACCGGCGATGCCTGCAGGGTCATGCCCCGACCAGCCGGTCGATCTGGTTGAGTCAGCGCCAGCGGCACTTCGTGCCCGGCTGCAATGATTGCCTTGAGCGCAAGTGCAGCAAACTCCGGCGTACCGGCAAAAATGATTCTCATGCGGTAATCCGAGCCTGCTTGATCATTTTTGACTTGATCCGCGCCTGTTTAAGTTGGGAAAGATGGTCAACAAACACCTTGCCATCAAGATGATCCAACTCGTGCTGAATGCAGACCGCCAACAAACCATCAGCAGTGATTGACTGTTTTTTGCCCTCAAGATCGAGAAAATGAACAGTCACCCGCTCAGCCCGCTCGACCTTGTCATAAATACCGGGCACAGACAAACACCCCTCCTCACCAAGCTGAGCGCCTTCCAGTGAATCAATCACCGGGTTGATAAATACCCGCAAGTCACTCTTGTCCTCGGAGGTATCAATCACCATCAGGCGTTTGTGAACATCCACCTGCGTGGCAGCCAAGCCAATCCCCGGCGCCTCATACATGGTCTCAGCCATATCGGCGACCAACTTGTGAATGCTGGCGTCAATCTGAGTAACGGGTGTGGCCACCTTTTTCAGGCGGGTATCGGGGAAACGTAAAATGGGTAGAAGGGCCATATGTAAACCGGAATAAAAGCTTGCTCGCTTAGGTTATTACGTGCAGAATCTAATGCAATTCTTGAGATATGAATGCGGTATTGTGAAGTCGGTTCGACAACTTCAGGCTTTCCGCGTTCCACCGGCACGTGAGGTTAAGACTATGGTTCGCATTATATCCGCGCTCATCTTGGCCGTAACGGCTACATGCGCTTTTGCCAATGAGCCACTTAAACTAGTGGACAATCCGCCTGATCGCCACATTGTCGTCCCCGGCGATACCCTGTGGGGAATTTCCGGCAAGTTTCTCAAGCAGCCTTGGCGCTGGCCAGAAGTCTGGCAGATGAACAAGACTGACATCAAGAACCCGCACCTGATCTACCCCGGCGACATTATCGTACTTGATACATCAAGTGGCTCACCCCGCTTGAAAATTGGCAAAAAGCTAAATAACAAGGCTGAGCCACAAATCTACAGCGAAGCAGTCAAGACTGAAATCCCCAGCATTCCGCCCAACGTTATTGAACCCTACATCTCCCAGCCGCTCATTATTGAACCGGGCGAAGATGAAAACTACGCTCGTATCGTCGCAACTGAAGAAGACCGGATGTTGATCGGCAGCGGCGAAAATGCATTCGTCACAGGCATTCCTGATGCAAGTGTCGTCAAATGGAATGTCTTCCGCCGCGGCAAACCTTTAAAAGATCCTGAAACCGGCGAGGTAATTGCCCACGAAGCCTTCTTCCTCGGCAATATGCGTCTCGTCCAGCCGGGCGAACCAGCTGTCTTGCGCGTCACACTGGCCAAACAGGAAATGGCCCGGGGCGACCGCTTACTCCCTGCACCGCTTCCAGAAATCATTTCCTATGTGCCGCACCGCCTTGAAGAAGACATAGCGGCGCGTGTCATGTCGATTTATGGCGGTACCGATGAAGGTGGCCCAGGCTACGTCGTCTCACTCAACCGGGGCAAAAATAGCGGCCTAGAAATCGGCCATGTCCTCGCCTTATTCCGCGAGCGTGTTGCCACCGGCACCACAGAAGACGGAAGCAAGCGCTATTCACAGGCCGTTCCTCAGGAACGTTATGCACTGGTATTCGTTTTCCGGGTATTTAACAAGGTCGCCTACGGACTGGTAATTGAGTCCTCAAAAACCGTAAAAATTGGCGATTCGGCCCGCAACCCATGACCCAAAATGAAGGGTTAGCTGCTTGGTTGCGGCTGACCCTAACCCCCGGTATTGGCGGCGAGACCCAGCGTAAGCTCCTCGCCGCTTTCGGTTTACCTGAGGCCATTTTTGCCGCCGGCCCGCTCGCTGTACGCGAAATCATTGGTAGCCGAGCCGACGCATTATTTGATTTTGACCCAAAAGAGGCAGTGCACCGTAGCATTGAATGGGCTAGCCAGCCGGGACAAACCATCTTGACTCTAGGTGATGAAAATTACCCGGCAGCGCTACTGGAAATTCCCGATCCACCCACCCTGCTCTACGTTCGCGGCAACGCCAAGCTGCTACAAAAACGCAGCCTAGGTATCGTGGGAAGCCGTAACGCCACACCCCTTGGCCAGCAAACTGCCGAGAGCTTTGCTCGAGCACTCGCTAGTTCAGGACTCGCCATCGTCAGCGGCCTCGCTTTAGGAATTGATGCAGCAGCCCACCAAGGTGCTCTAGCAGCAAACGGCGATACGATTGCCGTGATTGGGACCGGTGCCGACCGCTTATATCCAGCCAGAAATAAAGCGCTAGCACTGAAAATTGCTGAACACGGTGCCATTATTTCGGAGTTCCCGCTAGGTACGCCAGCAATTGCCGCAAACTTCCCCCGTCGCAATCGCATCATCTCAGGGCTTTCATCTGGCGTGCTAGTGGTCGAAGCGGCTCCACAAAGTGGCTCGCTCATAACCGCCCGCTTAGCTGCCGAACAAGGTCGGGAAGTATTTGCCATACCCGGCTCTATTCACTCCCCTGTTGCCCGTGGATGCCATCAACTAATCAAACAAGGGGCTAAATTGGTCGAAACTGCACAGGATGTACTCGAAGAACTGGGACTTGATGCAGCAACTTGTGGGGTAAGCAAAGATATTAATCATGCAACGGCCAATCCACTCGTCGATGCCATCGGTTTCGACCCCTGCACTCTCGATGAACTACTTGAACGCACTGGCCTAAGTACCGATCTACTCCTGACCGAATTACTGACGCTGGAATTCAGCGGACAGGTCGCCACACTCCCCGGTAATCGCTACCAGCGCCTAGCCTGACTTTACACATATATAAGAGATGGCTTGCCAAGCCGCTCGCCGGGCACTTATCATGCCTCGGCACTTAACAGGCCAAACCCCATGAGCAAAAAGCTGATCATTGCCGAAAAACCTTCTGTCGCTGCGGATATCGCCAAAGCGCTGGGTGGTTTTACCAAACACGACGACTACTTCGAGAGCGAGACACACCTGATCTCGTCCGCGGTCGGTCACCTGCTTGAACTACGCTGCCCCGAAGAATTTGAGGTCAAGCGCGGCAAGTGGTCGTTTGCCCATCTGCCGGTGATTCCCCCTCACTTTTCGCTTTCTCCCATTGAGAAAACCGAATCCCGGCTCAAGGTACTGACCAAGCTAATCAAGCGTAAGGATGTCGATAGCCTGATTAACGCATGTGACGCGGGGCGCGAAGGTGAATTGATCTTCAACTATATTGCCCAGCACACCAAATCGGCCAAGCCAGTCGAGCGCCTATGGCTGCAATCGATGACCCAGGGCGCGATCCGCGATGGTTTCTCGCGGCTACGCAAGGGCCACGAAATGCAAGGGCTGAGCGATGCCGCAGTTTGCCGCTCAGAGTCTGACTGGCTGGTCGGCATCAACGGCACACGTGCCATGACCGCCTTCAATTCAAAAACTGGCGGCTTCCACCTGACTACGGTCGGTCGCGTCCAAACCCCGACGCTGGCGATTGTTGTTGAGCGCGAAAAGAAGATCCGCGAGTTCAAGGCCCGCTCCTTCTGGGAAGTCGAGGCTGATTTCGCAGCCAAAGCTGGCAATTACACCGGCAAGTGGATAGATGAAGGATTCAAAGGCAAAGGCGACGATGAGCACGCCCGCGCCGATCGTCTTTGGGAACAAACCAAGGCAGATGCAATTCGTGCTGCCACACTTGGCAAGCCCGGTATCGTCACTGAAGAAGCCAAGCCTGAAACCCGCATGTCGCCCGGTCTGTTCGACCTGACCACCCTACAGCGCGAGGCCAACGCCCGCTTTGGCTTCTCGGCCAAGACCACACTCTCGCTGGCTCAGGCGCTCTACGAAAAACACAAGGTGCTGACCTATCCGCGAACCGACTCACGCTGCCTGCCGGAAGACTACATTCCCACCGTTAAGGCCACGATGACCATCCTGACCGGCGAAGGTGCTGGCAAGGGTCACGACGAAGTCCTGCTCGCCCGTTACTCACCGTTTGCCCACCAGATTCTGGCCCGCAACTGGATCATCCCGAACAAGCGCATTTTCAATAATGCCAAGATCAGCGACCACTTTGCGATCATCCCGACCCCGCAAGCGCCGAAGAACCTCAACGAGCTGGAACAGAAACTTTACGATTTCGTCGTCAAGCGCTTCCTCTCCGTATTCTTCCCGGCTGCCGAATACCTCGTTACTACCCGCATTACCCGCGTCGAAGGCCATCCCTTTAAGACCGAAGGCAAGGTACTGGTTAATCCCGGTTGGCTTGCCGTACATGGCAAGGAAGGTCAGGAAGGCACCGATGGCAATCTGGTTGCCGTCACCGCCAACGAAAAGGTCAAAACCGAAGACGTCACCGTCAAGGCCAACGAAACCCGCCCACCCCCACGCCATTCTGAAGCCACGCTGCTCTCGGCAATGGAAGGCGCCGGCAAGATGGTTGATGACGAAGAATTAAAGGCAGCAATGGCTGGCCGTGGCCTCGGCACACCAGCCACCCGCGCCCAGATTATTGAAAACCTGATCGGCGAGCAGTACGTCATCCGCGAAGGCCGCGAGTTGATTCCAACCGCCAAAGCTTTCTCACTGATGACCTTGCTCAACGGTCTGGGGATTACCGAACTCACCCAGCCGGAGCTGACCGGTGACTGGGAATGGAAGCTTGGTCGGATCGAAAAAGGCGAATTCACCCGCGTCGAATTCATGCGTGAAATTGCCGAAATGACCCGGCACATGGTTGAACGCGCCAAAACGTTTGATAGCGACACGATCCCCGGTGATTTCGGCGTTTTAACGGCTAAATGTCCACGTTGTGGTGGCGAAATTCGCGAAACCTACAAAAAATTCCAGTGCGGTGGCTGTGACTACTCGCTGTGGAAAATCGTTGCCGGCCGCCAGTTTGAACCTGCCGAGATCGATACCCTGATCAACGAAAAGCAAATCGGCCCGCTGACCGGCTTCCGGAGCAAGATGGGGCGCAGCTTTGCCGCCGCGATCAAGCTCAACGACAACATGGAACCGGAATTCGACTTCGGCCAGGACAAAGCTGGTGATGCCGAAAACAATGAACCTGTCGATTTCTCAGACCAGAAAACTCTAGGCAAGTGTCCAAAATGCACGGCTAATGTCTTTGAACACGGCACAACCTACGTCTGCGAAAAATCAGTCGGCCCTGAAAAGAGCTGTGATTTCCGTTCCGGCAAGATCATTCTGCAGCAGCCCATCGAGCCAGCTCAGATGGAAAAGCTGCTTAATGAAGGCAAAACCGATCTGCTCAAGGAATTCATTTCCAACCGGACCCGACGCAAGTTCTCGGCTTATCTAGTTGCCAAAGAAGGTAAGGTCAGCTTTGAGTTTGAGAAGAAAGTGGCTAAACCCAAAGCGCCGGCCAAGAAGAAAGCTGCAGCTGTAGAAGCTGAATCCTAAACCACGAAACCCACTGAAGTTTCACGTGAAACTTCAGTGGGTAACGGTTGTTCCGGGTAATTTACAAGCCAGCACAGCGGCACGCATGGCATCAATTGCCTGAGGCCGGGGAAAGCTAACCCGCCAAACCAAACCCACCGTACGCGAAGGCGGTTTTCCCGCAAAGGGTAAGACTTTAACCATCCGTTCATTGCTGATCAGCGGATCAGCCGCTGTACTAGGCATTACAGCCAGACCAGCCCCACTCGCTACCATGTAGCGGATAGTTTCCAGCGACCCGACTTCAATTCGATGATCCAGCGCCGAAGCATCCGTCAAACGCGGGCATGACTCCAATACCTGATCACGGAAGCAGTTGCCTTGGCCGAGCAGAAGCAGACTTTCGCCATTCAATTCATCCGCAACCACATCACTCCGAGTGGCCCAGGCATGGTTTGCAGGCACGACCACCCGGAATGGTTCTTCATAAACCGGCTGAGCAACTAAGCCCGGCTCAGCAAAAGGCAAGGCGATTACGATCACATCAAGCTCGCCCGCCTTCAAAGCCGGAATCAAATTACCGGTAAAGTCTTCCTTGAGAAACAGCGGCATACTGGGGGCATGTCGATGCAAAGCGGGAATCAGCTGCGGCAACAAATAAGGCGCAATTGAAAAAATCACCCCTACCCGCAAAGTACCGCTTAAAGGATCACCACCCGACCCGGCAATTTCTTCAAGCCGAACCGCTTCCTCAAGCACCCGTCTGGCCTGCGCTACTATCCGCTCGCCTAGGGCAGTAATTCTGACATCCACTGGCGTCCGCTCGAACAAGGGCGCACCCAACTGACCTTCAACTTTTTTCAGCGCCACCGACAAAGTCGGCTGACTGACATGGCAGGCCTCTGCCGCCCGGCCAAAATGACGCTCACGAGAAAGCGCGACGATGTAGCGCATCTCGGTCAATGTCATCTTGAATAACCCAGCTTTTTAAAGTCTTCAGGACTCAACCAGCGCCACTCCCCGGATTTCAGATCAGACGGTAAATCAAGTTCGGCTATTGTCTCGCGATGCAAGGCTTCAACCCGGTTACCGGCAGCCGCGACCATGCGCTTGACCTGATGGTATTTGCCGCCAGTGAGCGTCATCCGAAGTAAATGATCCCCCACAATCTCGCAGGCCGCCGCAGCAATCGGCTCAGGCTCGTCAGTGAGCAAAACACCAGCTAACAGTTGATCGATTTGATACTGATCGAGCTTGTGTTTGGTCGTCGCCAAATACACCTTGGGCACCTTGCGCTTGGCCGATGACAGGACGTGGTTCAACTGACCGTCATTGGTAATCAGCAGCAAGCCTGTCGTGTCCTGATCAAGACGGCCAATCGGTTGCACCTCGCGCTCGCGCAGTTGCACCGGAAGCAGCGTTAGAACACTGGGGTGATGCAAGGGTTTGCGTGAGCACTCGTAGCCGGGTGGCTTATTGAGGATCAAGCAGGCGAACTCGGCATAGGGCCAATCGACCCCATCAACCGTAAAAATCAGGCCAGCTGTTTCGCACTCGATAAATGGATCATCACAAAGCTCGCCGTTGACCGCGACCCGATTGTGACGAATGAGGGATCGGCATTCCTTACGGGTACCAAATCCATGTTTTTGGAGGATTCGTTCTAGTTGCATAGCGAGAATGCTAACATCTACCCATGAATTTCGAACATCTCATCCAGATCAACGACCCGGAAAATCCGCTGGTCGAATCCCTGAACCGCGACCAGCTCTGGCAAGGCCTGCTGCATCGTGTTGAAAACCCTATGCCATTCCTGCCCGGTCTTGAATCATCGCGCATCCTTGAGCGCAATGGCGATAGTCTGCTACGGGAGCTGGATTTCGGCCCGGCAGTGATTCAGGACCGAATCACCCTGACTCAAGGAACTTCCGTGCTCTTTGATATCTTGCCTTCCGAAGCGCACGCTGGCGGCAGCCTGAGTATCACCATCGAAGAACCCGAGCCGGATTTTCTGTTTCTGCGGTTTGCCTACCAAACTACCCTAGCCAACAATCCAAACTCGGAAGACCGAGCCTATATTGAATACGTCAAATCGGCCTATCACCAGTCCGATGTCGATTGTGTCCGCTTAATCCGCATGCTGGCAGCCGGCGTTTCGCTGCAATAAGTGTCCCGTCCTGAAATAGGTTGACACCAACTGCGACGAATTGGCCAGCTTAA
>CAYRBE010000101.1:0-8324 GCA_964422345.1 uncultured Dechloromonas sp. | reverse complement strand
TGCAATGCTACGGTGGACGTGATTTTTGGGTAAAAAACCGGTTTTGGTAACGCGGCTCCCGGTGACTCGGCGAGTTGGGCGAAGCGTTCGACCATCATCGGCAGTGCTGTTTTATCGAGGGTGTGGCGAACGTTGATCAGACCGAAGCGTGATTCACCGGTAAAGCCGATGCGTTTCGGGATGCTTGCCATGAAGGGCACGAGTGCCGATTTCAGCGAATTGGGCAGGACATAGACCGCGTCGTAGTTGCGAGCAGCCAGTTCGCGCGCCAGCTTCCAGCGTGGTTTCAGCGAAAGTTGGCCGTGGCCGAAGGGGCTGTCGATGACATCGCTGATCTCGGTCATGCGATCGAGCACCGGTGCGACCCAGCGTGGGGCGAGGGCGTCCAGTTGCAAACCGGGATGTTTGGCGTGCAGCCGCGCAAAAAGCGGCTGCGCCATGATCGTATCGCCGATCCAGGAGGGGGCGACAATGAGGGCCTTCATCGTAAAGCAGTGGCGGGTCGGGACGAAAAGTCGCCGCCCGCCGCCGGATTAGTGATGGCCCTTGGGCGCCTCGCCCGTGAACACGTACTTAGTGCTGCAGTAAGGGCACACTGCTTCGCCGGTTTTCAGGACATCGAGGAAAACACGCGGATGCTCGCTCCAAAGGGCTGAACCCGGTTGTGGGCAGTGTAGCGGCAGGTCGTGAGCGGTCACTTCAATGGTTTTGTTGTCAGACATCTTGATCTCCCTGAATTAGATGTAGGCCAGCCAGCTATCGTGCTCGGCAGAGCGACCATAGACGACATCAAAGTACTTGGCCTGAATCTTTTCGGTGATCGGGCCGCGGCGGCCGATGCCGATCTGGCGACCGTCGAGTTCGCGGATCGGTGTGACTTCAGCCGCGGTGCCGGTGAAGAAGGCTTCGTCACAGCAATAAACTTCATCGCGGGTGATGCGCTTTTCCTGGACCGCGAGGCCCAGTTCTTCAGCGATCTGCAGCACGGTGGCGCGGGTGATGCCTTCCAGGCAGGAGGTCAGGTCAGGCGTGTAGAGCTTGCCCTTCTTGACGATGAAGAGGTTCTCGCCAGCGCCTTCGGCGACGTAGCCTTCCGGGTCGAGCAGCATGGCTTCGTCGTAACCTTCGTTGGTTACTTCGTTATTGGCCAGAATCGAATTGATGTAGTGGCCGGAAGCCTTGGCGCGAACCATGGAAATATTCACATGGTGACGGGTATAGCTTGATACCTTGACGCGAATACCGCGCTCCAGGCCTTCTTCTCCGAGGTAAGCACCCCATGGCCAAGCGGCGATGGCGACGTGCACTTTGGCGCCTTTGGGCGAAACGCCCATTTTTTCTGAGCCGTAAAAGGCAATCGGACGCAGGTAGCCGGATTCCAGATTGTTTGCGCGCAGAACTTCTTTGTGCGCTTCGTTGATGGTTGCCTTGTCGAACGGCATTGCCATCTGGAAGATGTGGGCAGAGTTGAACAGGCGGTCGGTGTGCTCTTCCAGACGGAAGATTGCAGTGCCGCGCGGGGTCTTATAGGCACGGACGCCCTCGAAAACGCTCATCCCATAGTGCAGGGAATGGGTGAGGACGTGGGTGGTGGCTTCGCGCCAAGGCACAAGCTTGCCGTCTTGCCAAATAAATCCGTCGCGGTCCGACATCGACATGGTCATTTCTCCGAGTAGCGCATATCAAAGCGCACAATTCTAGCCGAATTCAGACGTTAAAATAACGCTTTTACCGATTGAGTCTTTGCCATGATCTGGAAACCGAATGTCACTGTCGCTGCCGTTGTCATGCGCGACGGTAAATTTTTGTTGGTTGAGGAGGAGACTGACGCCGGTCTGGCCTTCAATCAGCCGGCCGGTCATCTTGAAGAAGGCGAGTCGCTAATAGATGCCGTGGTGCGTGAAACGCTGGAAGAAACCGCCTACCATTTCAAGCCCACGCATCTGGTCGGGATTTATAACTGGAAGCATCCGACCAAGGATGTGACCTACCTGCGCTTCGCTTTTGGTGGCGAGTTGCGTGGCTACGAGGCCGGTCGGCAGCTTGATGACGGGATTGTTGCCGCCCGTTGGCTGACGCTGGATGAAGTTAAGGAAACGCAGGGTCGACATCGCAGCCCACTGATTTTGCGCTGCATTGAAGATCTTTCGGCAGGCAAGTCGTATCCGCTCGATTTGCTGGTGCATTACGCCTGATGAAACATTGGCTGGCCGCGATGCTGATTGCCTTGAGCGGCACGGTCGCGGCCGATGAAATCGTACCGATTTGTTATGGCTACAGTTGCATCGCTCAAGATGATATTCATTACAGCGGCTTGCAAATCGGGCGGGTCGGCCAAATGTTGAGTGCTACGGTGGACGCGGCTACAGAGCGAAAAGCATTGGCTGAAGTCATTGGCCAACTTTACGCCTGGGCGGGTGAGCAATCGGATGTCAAAAATGACCGGGGTGGAAACGTGGCCGATGGTCATTCACCGGGGCGCATGGATTGTATTGATCACTCAACTTCAACGACGCGTCTGCTCCAGATGCTTGAAGCTTACGGTTTTCTGCGCTGGCATCAGGTCAGTGAAATTGATGTGAGAAACTGGGCTTTCGTCTTTCCGGCGCACTATTCGGCGGTGATAGAAGAGAAAGCCAGCGCCAAGCGCTTCGTGGTTGATAGCTGGTTTGTGGATAATGGACAGCCAGCGGTGATTTTGCCGCTGGGTGAATGGAAGAAGGGGGCTGGGCCCGATGTCTGAAAAAACGGTAGTGGTTGGTTTGTCTGGTGGTGTTGATTCCTCGGTTGCAGCTTTGTTATTGAAGCAGCAAGGCTGGAAAGTAATCGGCCTGTTCATGAAGAACTGGGAAGACGACGACACTGAAGAGTATTGCTCGACGCGTCAGGATTTGATCGACGTGATGAGCGTTGCCGACCAGATTGGCATTGATGTCGAGGTGGTTAACTTCGCCGCTGAATACCGCGAACGCGTTTTTGCCGAATTCCTGCGTGAATATCAGGCCGGGCGGACGCCGAATCCGGACATCCTGTGCAACTCGGAGATCAAGTTCAAGGCCTTCCTTGACCACGCCGTGCAACTCGGTGCTGACAAGATTGCGACCGGGCATTACGCCGGGGTGCGCGAATTTAATGGCCAGTTTCAACTGCTGAAAGCCGAGGACGGGACCAAGGATCAGAGCTATTTCCTCTACCGTCTGAATCAGGCCCAGTTGTCAAAAACCCTGTTCCCGCTGGCTGATCTCTACAAGCGTGAAGTCCGCAAAATTGCTGAAGCGGCAGGGTTGCACGTCGCTGCCAAGAAGGATTCGACCGGTATCTGCTTCATCGGCGAGCGGCCGTTCAAGGATTTTCTGAGCCGTTACCTGCCACCGAAAAAAGGTCAGATTCGTCGCCTCGATGACAACAAGGTGCTCGGTGAGCACGACGGGTTGATGTACCACACCCTAGGCCAGCGCAAGGGCCTGCATATCGGTGGCCTGAAGGAAAAAGGCCAGCCTGGTGGCGGTGATCACGATGCCTGGTTTGTGGCGGGCAAGGACATGGAAAACAATGTCCTTTACGTTGTTCAGGGTCACGATCATCCGGCGCTGCTTAGGCCAACGCTTGAAGCCGAGCAGCTCTCTTGGGTGTCAGGCGAAGCACCGCATACCCACTGGGTCTATACCGCCAAACCGCGCTATCGCACCTCAGATCAACCCTGCGAGATTGATCGGGTCGATGCGAACTCATGCAGCATCAACTTTGCCGAAGCGCAGTGGGCGGTTACCCCCGGGCAGTCGGTGGTGCTCTACGAAAGCCGTGTCTGTCTCGGCGGCGGGATTATCAGTTGATCATAGGAAGTCGCTCCTGATACTTCTTGCTCGGGGGTAAAATGGAATGCTGATTTCATTTTCTATGTTTTGGGGCTTTTCATTTGATTTTTGACGAACAACAGGTTGCTGCCGGCGGTTGGCGACGGATGTGGCTGACTTTGGCGGTGCTGGCTTTTTGCGGTTTGCTGCTCTTGGGCTTTGAGATAGGGTCTTCGTATGCGGAGAGTCGGGCCGATGCGCGTAAGGCGGTGCGTAGTCACGCTGAGTTATTTGAGGCGCGTTTTGAGGCGACTTTGCGCCGGGTTGATGCCAGTTTGCTTACCGTTTCATCTCGCCTACCTCGTGACTTGCTCAATGAAAAAAATGCCTTGCGTTATCGTGCCAGCATTGAAAGTGATCTGAGTCGTGAGGGTTATGCTTTCCCCGAAGTTGCAGGTTTGCGCGTTATTTCGGCGACTGGGCAGACGCTGTATCTGGCGGGTGGTGGTGAGTACGCCAATGTGTCTGATCTAGACTATTTCAAAGAACTGAAGACACAAGCAACAGATAGTCTGGTGATTTCAGAGGTGATTACCTCACGGGTTACCGGTCGTTTCTCTATCGTTCTTGCTCGGCCGGTTTTGTCTGAAGATGGTCGATTTCTTGGTGCGGTTGCCTCCCCGATTGAGTTGGGTTTTTATGAGCAATTATTTAATTCAACCAATCTGGGTAAAGGTGGCGCGCTAGCCATTCGGCGTAGCGATACGCATCAGTTGGTGATTCGTCACCCGAACGTCGTGGCTGAATTGAACAAGCCCTTAGTGCCGGAGCATCCAGTTTATAAATTGATCACGCAAGGCGTTCGGCAAGGTAGCCTTGAGTTTGCAGCCCAGTCCGACCGGGTTAATCGCATCTATGCCTTCCAACAACTTTCCCAATATCCGTTTTATGTCATTGCCGGGGTCTCCGAGTCCGAGTTGTTGGCTGCGTGGCGTAAGCGAGCTATCTGGATTGGTGTCTTGGGGGCGGGTCTGTTTATCTGCATAGGATTAGTGGTTTTGTTGTTGTACCGGGCGCACCAGCGGACTTGGGCGGTGGCTCAGGTGTTGCGGAAAAATCAGGAAGAGTTCGAGGCGGCACAACGCATCGCAAAGCTAGGTAGCTGGGAAATTCGCCTGGCAGATTACGCCATGACCGTCTCTGATGAGTTGTCGCGGATTTATGAAGTGGGGCCACTCACAGTGGCTGAGTGCCATCGAGAGTTTTTTGCGCTGATTCATCCCGAAGACCGGGGTAAGGTGGCGGAGGAGTTTCGACTGGCGGCTGAGCAGCGCCGGCCATTCGCCATCAAACACCGTTTGTTGATGCCCGATGGGCGGATCAAGTACGCGCAAGCCAGTGGTGAAACGGAGTATTCAAGTGACGGCATCCCTTTGCGCACTATCGGGACGACGCAGGATGTGACCCATCAGCACGAGATGGAAGCACAGATTCTGCATATGGCCCATCACGATGAGCTGACCGGGTTGATCAACCGGGGTAGCTTCAAGGCGTCACTCGATCAGGCCTTGGCTATGGCGCGCCGGGATGGTGAGCGCTTGGCCTTGATGTATCTCGATCTTGATCGGTTCAAATTGATTAACGACACTTTGGGGCATCATGTCGGTGATCAACTGTTGATTGAGGTTGCACGGCGGCTTCAGGCTGTCGTGCGGGAGAGTGATATCGTCGCCCGTTTTGGTGGCGATGAATTTGTCATCCTGCTGCGGGGCGTTGAACGTATGGCTGCGGTGGCAATGGTGGCCGAAAAAGTGCTACAGGCAACTGGCGAGGTCCATCTCATTGAAGGCCGTGAGCTATACAACACATCGAGTATCGGGATAGCAGTTTTCCCCGGAGATGGTGTGGATGGCGTGACGTTGTTAAAAAATGCTGATGTTGCGATGTATCACTCAAAGCAGGTCGGGCGGAATAACTTTCATTTCTTTGACGCCAAAATGAACGCGATTGCCGGTGAGCGACTGGAAATTGAACATCGTCTGCGCCATGCCTTGGCGCGCAATGAATTTTGTTTGCATTTTCAGCCGCTGATTGATCCTTTGAGCGGTCAGGTAGTCAGTGTTGAGGCTTTGCTGCGCTGGATGCATCCTGAGCAGGGCTTAATCATGCCCGGGCGCTTTATCGAAATTGCCGAAGAAACAGGCTTGATTCAGCAGATCGGTGAGTGGGTTTTCTGGGCTGCCTGCCGGCAACTTGGGGCGCTTAGTGCCGCCGGTGTTTCGGGGGTAAAAATGAGTATCAATGTTTCGGCATCACAGATGCATGGCGATGTTTTGCAAAATATGATTCGCCATGCCGTTGATGAAATAGGGCTTCAACCTTCAGACCTTGCCTTTGAGATTACCGAGTCGGCAGCCATGCAGCAACCCGATGAAACGGTACGCATTCTCGATATTCTTCATGGTATGGGCGTGCAACTGGCGATTGATGATTTCGGTACCGGCTATTCCTCGCTGACCTATTTACGGATGTTCCCGATTGATTACCTCAAACTTGACCAGTCCTTTGTTAACGAGATTGGCCAAAGTACCGAGGGGGCGACGATCTGTGATGCAACGATAGGTTTGGCGCACAATTTGGGCATGAAGATCGTTGCCGAGGGGGTCGAGAATCACGAGCAACTGGATTATCTGGTAGCGCGAGGTTGCGATGAGGTCCAGGGTTTTTATTTCAGCCGGCCATTACCTGCTGACCAACTCGTTTCGTTTATTCGCGTCCGTAATAACCTGGCACCGGGCACGGATGTTTAAACGGGGCCTAGCCTGAAAGAAAAAGGGCGCCTGAGGCGCCTTTTTTGTATTTAGTCGTGCGGTACAGTATCTGCCAGCGAACTTCTTTGCAGAAGCTTGGCGTAGAGTTTGCCTAGATTGGGGTGCTCTTCCTGCCAGTTGATGTCGGCAAAGCGGAAGCACAGATAACCCAGGGCTGCGCCAACGGCGATGTCAGCCATGGAAAAATGTGTGCCGACGCAAAAAGACTTGTCGCCCAGTTCTTCCGCCATGAACGCCAGGCCGCGAGTGATTTTTTCCCGCTGACGTGAAATTGAGTCGGCGCTTTGCTGAGCCGCCGGGCGCTTGGCTTCGACGAAGGCTGAAGCGGCTGCGTCACAGATGCCATCGGCAAGTGCTTCCCAACGCTTAACTTCAGTGCGCTCACGGTTAGGTGAGGGGAAGAGCTTATTGTTGGGGGTAACGTTGTCGATGTATTCAACAATTACGCGCGAATCGAACAGCGGGGTTTCGTCATCGAGCACCAGCACCGGGATTTTTCCCAGCGGATTGATGTTCGGCACCTTGCTGTCAGCCAGCCAGGGCGAGTCAATAACGAAATCGTATTCGATTTTCTTTTCGGCCAGCACGATTCGGACTTTACGTACAAACGGGCTGGTATGGGAGCCGATCAGCTTCATCGTGCGCTCTCTGATTTGGGGAGTGTGATTATAGCGTATGGGCAGCGCTTCGATCGACAGGTAAAATGTCAGGCTTACTGAAAAGGATGCTTTTATGACTTCCAATGCCTCGACCGCCCAGTTTTTGACCGCGCTTTCTCCGCTTGATGGCCGCTATGCCAGCAAGGTTGACGCCCTGCGCGAGCATTTTTCCGAATTTGGCCTGATTCGCGCCCGCCTCAAGGTTGAGATCGAATGGCTGAAAGCCTTGGCCGCCGAGTCACATTTCACGGAAATTGCCGCTTTTTCGCCGTCCACCGTAGCAGTGCTTGATGCACTGGTAGCCAACTTTGGCCCGGCTGAGGCGGCCGAAGTAAAAGCCATTGAAGCCACCACCAATCACGACGTCAAGGCGCTGGAATACTGGAGCAAGGACAAGACCAAGGCTAATGCCGAAGTGGTCAAGGTCAGTGAGTTCATCCACTTTGCCTGCACTTCCGAAGATATCAACAACCTGTCGCACGCGCTGATGTGCCAGGGCGCTCGTGAGCAGGCGATGCTGCCGATGGTCGATAAAGTCATCGCCAAGCTGGTCGAAATGGCCCACGACTACGCCGATGTGCCGATGATGTGCCGCACCCACGGCCAGCCAGCGACCCCATCGACGATGGGCAAGGAAATGGCCAATACCGCCTACCGCCTGCAACGCGCCCGCGCTCGCATCGCTGCGGTTGAGCTGCTCGGCAAGATCAATGGTGCGGTCGGTAACTACAACGCCCACATGACGGCTTACCCGGGCTACGACTGGGAAGGTTTCGCCAAGCGCTTTGTTGAGTCGCTCGGCCTGACCTTCAATCCTTACACCATCCAGATCGAGCCGCACGATGCGCTGGCCGAGCTGTTCGATGCCTTTGCCCGCGCCAATAGCATTTTGGTCGACCTTGATCGTGATGTCTGGGGCTACATCTCCCTCGGCTTCTTCAAGCAAAAAGTCAAAGCCGGCGAAATTGGGTCTTCAACCATGCCGCACAAGGTTAATCCGATTGATTTTGAGAACTCTGAAGGCAACCTCGGCCTAGCCA
>CAYRBE010000100.1:0-8352 GCA_964422345.1 uncultured Dechloromonas sp. | reverse complement strand
GCTGCAGGTGAGGGGCGCATTCTACGGATTTCCCAGAAGACGTCAATAGCTTTTTGAAAATTGTTTTGATCAGACTGCAAATCACCACTTACTAGACGATCAAAAACTCCTGCCACTTAGTCCTTGTACAAACCGCCCCTCTATATATACCGACAACCAATACCACCCCTTTACTACGCACCACGCCAGCAAAGGAAATAAAGCTGCTTATTGCCAGCTAATTAGGCCGTAGTTTTTCTTGCCACGACGTAACACAGTAAAGCGACCGAAGAGATACTCGCTTGGGCTGAATGCATGATCGAGGGCATCTACCTTATTGCCATTAATACTGACACTACCTCCTTGAATAAAGGTGCGCGCTTCGGACTTGGATTTGGCCAGGTTGGCTGCGACCAGCGCATCAATCAGGCTACCGCTTGTTTTATCCAGCTGCACACCGGGCATACCATCCTGCGCAAGTTGCTCAAGATCATTTTCCGTCAGATCAGCAAGCTGACCAGAGAACAGACACTCCGTAATGCGCCGGGCCGCCATCAGCGCCACTTCTCCATGCACCAGTCGAGTCGCTTCCTCAGCCAGAATGCGCTGCGCTTCCGGCTTGGCGCCACTGGCTTTGTCAGTTGCTTCAATCTCATTGATACGACCAACCGGAAGGAAGGTGAAGAACTTGAGAAACTTGTAAACATCAGCGTCGCTAGTATTCAGCCAGAACTGATAGAAAGCATAGGGCGAGGTTTTCTTCGGGTCGAGCCAAATAGCCCCCGATTCAGTTTTCCCAAACTTCGTACCATCGGCCTTGGTAATTAGCGGCAGGGTCAAACCGAAGACGTGCTTTTGATGCAGACGGCGCGTCAGGTCGGTCCCGGCGACAATATTGCCCCACTGGTCGGAGCCGCCAATTTGCAGCACGCAACCATAACGTTTGTTCAATTCTGCAAAATCGTAACCCTGCAACAAGCTGTACGAGAACTCAGTATAGGAAATACCCTGATCTTCACGAGTCAAACGTTGCTGGACCGACTCCTTCTTAATCATGGCGTTGACCGAGAAGTGTTTGCCGATATCGCGCAAAAACTCGAGAGCCCCCATTCCACTAAACCAGTCGTAGTTATTAGCGACAATGGCTGGATTGGTGCCGTCAAAATTTAGGAAAGGCGTAACCTGGCCGCGAATTTTCTCAACCCAGCTAGCGATCACATCAGGCGTGTTCAGCTTGCGCTCGGTCGCTTTAAAGCTTGGGTCGCCAATCATGCCTGTAGCGCCGCCGACTAGAGCGATCGGCTTGTGGCCCGCTTCCTGAAAGCGCTTAAGAATAAGCACCGGCACCAGATGGCCGAGGTGGAGACTATCCGCCGTTGGATCGAAGCCACAGTAGAGTGTGACCGATTCCTCAATCAACAGCTTATCGAGTGCTTGGGCATCGGTGATCTGGGCTATCAAGCCACGATCCTGCAGATCCTGAATAAGGGGGGACTGGAACATTGGGCGCTCTCCACAAGACAGGCGCGGGGTGCGCCAAAACTCTAACCGGCAATATTAACAGGCTCGATGACAGGCAATACGCCACTGAGCTGCCAAGGCACTCGTCTGGATCAGGACTGGGCCAGACGTGAAAAAGCCCAACCGGTTAAAGCTGGGCTTTTCTTGTATTACTGGTGGTGATGGGCAGAATCGAACTGCCGACCTATGGGTTATGAATCCATCGCTCTAACCGTCTGAGCTACATCACCACACTTGCAAGGCGTCGGATTGTAGTTTACCTGCCTTAATCCGGTCAATGATTTTGTGCTCGGTTATAATTGGCGCCTTCCTCTTTATCGCCCCGTTGCCTTACTGGCGACCCTGATTTGTAAAGCATTTATCCATGGCAAAAAAACTGTTCATCCGCACCTTTGGGTGCCAGATGAATGAGTACGATTCGGACAAAATGGCCGATGTACTCAACGCTTCCGAAGAGATTATCAAAACCGACAATCCTGAAGAAGCCGACATCATCCTGTTCAACACCTGCTCTGTACGTGAAAAAGCACAAGAAAAAGTTTTTCATGATCTGGGTCGGGTCAAACACCTAAAAAAACTTAATCCGAACCTCGTGATCGGCGTCGGTGGCTGCGTTGCCAGCCAAGAAGGGGACGCCATCGTCGCCCGCGCCCCCTATGTTGATATCGTCTTTGGGCCACAAACACTGCACCGCTTGCCGCAACTGATTGCTCAGCAAAAGCGCAGCGGCAAGGCAGCCGTGGATATTTCCTTCCCGGAGATCGAGAAATTCGACTCTATGCCGCCCGCCGAAGTAAAAGGTGCGACTGCGTTTGTTTCAATCATGGAAGGTTGTTCAAAATTCTGCACCTTCTGTATTGTTCCTTATACCCGTGGCGGTGAAGTATCCCGTCCGTTTGATGATGTCCTGACCGAGGTCGCCGGACTGGCTGCCAACGGGGTCAAGGAAGTCACCCTGCTCGGCCAGAACGTTAATGCCTATCGCGGCGCAATGGCAGAGTCAGAAGAATTTGCCGACCTTGCGCTGGTCATTGAATACATCGCTGAAATTCCCGGCATTGAACGTATTCGCTACACGACCTCGCATCCTCGCGAAATGACCCAGCGCCTGCTCGACACCTATGCCAATGTGCCGAAGTTGGTGTCACACCTGCACCTACCGGTGCAGTCCGGAGCAGACCGTGTGCTGGCGGCAATGAAGCGCGGCTATACCGCCATCGAATACAAATCGATCATTCGCAAATTGCGCGCCATTCGGCCGGATATTTCGCTGTCCTCAGACTTCATCATCGGATTCCCCGGCGAAACCGACGATGATTTCGAAAAAACAATGAAACTGATCGAAGACGTCGGTTTCGACACCTCTTTCTCCTTCATTTATAGCCAGCGCCCCGGCACACCCGCGGAGGAGATGGAAGACACGCTCCCCGCAGCAGTCAAGTCTGCCCGTCTTTCCCGCCTGCAAAAACATATTGAAGCCCACGCCCACACGATCAGCGAAGCAATGGTTGGCACAGTGCAACGAGTCTTGATTGAAGGCACATCCAAAAAGGATGTTAACGAACTGGCCGGGCGCACCGACAATAACCGTGTGGTCAACCTAGTCGGCAATCCGCGCCTGATCAACACTTTTGTCGACGTCAAGATCACTGCCGCCCTGCCGCACAGCCTGAGAGGCGAAATTGTCATCCGAGAAGCCTAAACCGGCACCCAAAAGTCGACCGGTAGAGGTTGCCCTCTCGCCGGTCGACAATCACCAACTGGCTAACTTATGTGGCCCGCTGGATGAAAACATCCGACAAATCGAAATTGGCTTCGATGTCACGATTCAAAGACGTAACGAGCGCTTCTCGGTACGCGGCGAAAAAGCACGGCTAACAGCTGATGCTATCCGCCATTTTTACGCGATGGCGCGAGCACCGCTTTCGGTCGATGAAATCCAGCTCGGCCTGATCGAGTTGTTGAATGCCCCAGTACGGCGTATTTCACGCGGCCCGGACAGCCCGTTGGATGGCCCTCAACTACTAACCCGTAAGGCCGATCTACATGGCCGCACGCCACGGCAAGTCGCCTACCTGAAAGCCATTCAGGAACACGACATCACCTTTGGTATCGGCCCGGCCGGCACCGGCAAGACTTACCTTGCCGTAGCGAGTGCAGTCGATGCGCTTGAGCGTGACATGGTCGAACGTATTATCCTCACCCGCCCGGCAGTTGAAGCCGGCGAGCGGCTAGGCTTTCTACCCGGCGACCTGACCCAGAAAATCGACCCTTATCTGCGCCCGCTCTACGACGCGCTCTACGACCTGCTGGGGAGCGAACGGACCGCCAAGCTCTACGAAAAAAACGCGATCGAGATTGCACCACTGGCCTTTATGCGTGGTCGTACGCTGAATCACGCCTTTATTATTCTTGATGAAGCGCAGAACACTACGCCGGAGCAGATGAAGATGTTCCTGACCCGGATAGGTATTGGTGCCAAAGCCGTTGTTACCGGCGACCTGACCCAGATTGACCTGCCCAAAGGGCACAAGAGCGGCCTGCGTGAAGCGCGTGACATCCTGAAAAATGTACGCGGCCTGGCTTTTACCGAATTTTTAAAGGAAGACGTGGTCCGCCACCCGCTGGTTGCCCGCATCGTTGCTGCCTATGAATCCAACAGCTCACAAACGACTTAATCTCTCGGTGCAATACGCCTGTAACCGGGAAGGCTTACCCTTGCGGGCAGATTTTGTTCGATGGGCGCGAGCCGCACTGGTGGGCGGTGGTGAAATCACGATTCGACTGGTCGATGCCGACGAAGGCCAGTCGCTGAATAATGAGTACCGGGGCAAGGACTACGCAACCAATGTGCTGTCCTTCCCATACGATACTGACCCAGTGGTTATGGGCGATCTGGTGATCTGCCCGACCGTTGTTGCACGCGAAGCACTAGAACAAAACAAGCCGCTCGCCGCACACTACGCCCACCTCGTGGTGCATGGTATGCTGCATTTACAGGGCTGGGATCATGAGAACGACGATGATGCTCAGGCAATGGAAGACGAAGAAACGGAGATTCTCGCCGTGCTGGGTTACCCCGATCCTTATGTGGACACCCGCACCGCTTAAAAATTATGGACAGTGACAGTAAACCAAGTTTTATTGAACGTTTGACCTCCCTGCTACTGCGCGAACCTGATGATCGCGAGCAGTTGCTGGAAATTCTGCACTCGGCCTACGAGCGCAACCTGATGGACGCCGATGCGCTAACCATCATCGAAGGCGCACTGGCCGCCGCCGACACACGCGTTACCGAAGTGATGATTCCACGAGCACAGATGGACGTGATCGATGTCGATGATCCGCTCGACGAAATCGTCCCGGTCGTGATCGAAGCCGCCCACTCGCGCTTTCCGGTGATCGATGGCGACCGCGACAAGGTGCTCGGCATTCTGCTCGCCAAGGATCTGCTGCGGATTCATACCGAAAAGAGCTTTGACCTGCGCGACTGGCTGCGCCCGGCAGTTTTCATCCCGGAATCGAAGCGCCTCAATGTGCTGCTCCGTGAATTCCGGGTGTCGCGCAACCACATGGCAATCGTCGTCAATGAATATGGCGGCGTCGCCGGACTGGTAACGATTGAGGACGTGCTTGAACAAATCGTCGGTGATATTGAAGACGAATACGATTTCGATGAAGCTCACGACAATATCCGCCTGGACTCGACCGGACGTTACCGGATCAAGGCGCGCACCGAAATTTGCGATTTCAATGACGCCTTCGGCACCCAGTATTCCGACGAAGAGTTCGACACAGTCGGCGGCCTGATCCTTCGCCATCTCGGCCGCGTTCCCAAGCGCAATGAAATGGTGACCATCGACGGCACCCGCTTCCAGGTGCTACGCGCCGATAGTCGCCGCCTCTACACCCTGTTGGTCGACCGCCCCAAATCACAAACCGGTGCTGACACGTCTGCTGCCTGAGCGAGCAGAATATCGCCTGCTGATCGCCGGGCTTACCGGCGTAACTGGCGTCCTCTGCTTTGCCCCATTTGAACTTTACTGGCTTGCGCCACTGATCTGGCTGGGGCTGTTCGCCCTAGTTTTGCGGGCCGACACACCGCGTCAGGCACTATGGACCGGACTGAGTTTCGGACTGGGATTTTTCCTCAGCGGCACCTCCTGGGTCTATGTCAGCCTCTCGGTTTTTGGCGGTATGCCCTGGTGGCTGGCGGGCATCGCCGCCTTCCTCTTCTGCGGCGTGATGGCGCTGTTCCCGATGGCTGCAAGCTGGGTTTTCAAACGCTGGCAACCCGCCACCTTCTGGCAACAAGCAATTTTGTTTGCCGCACTGATTGCTACGGTGGACTGGCTAAAAAGCTGGATTTTCACCGGCTTCCCCTGGCTGACGGTGGGCTATTCCCAAGCACCACCCAGCCCCATTTCAGGATTTGCCCCGCTGCTCGGGGTGCACGGGCTGTCGATACTCGTTGCATTAAGCGGCGCATTGCTACTGCGCTGGCGAACCGGGTTGATTTTTCTACTTTTACTCACCCTGAGCGGCTGGGGTTTGCGGCAGATTCAGTGGACCGAGCCTAGCGGTAAGCCAATCAGCGTGGCACTGATTCAAGGCAATATTCCGCAGGAAATGAAATTCCGTCCGGAGGCTTTTATCCAGACACTGAGCCTTTACCGCAAGCTGATTGCAAGCAATCCAGCGCAACTGACCATCCTCCCCGAAACGGCAATTCCTGCCTTTTTTGATCAGTTGCCACCCGGCTATATTGAGTCGCTCAAGATCATCGCCGAAGGCCACGGTGGCGACATCATCTTTGGCACCTTGAGCGGCGACAACGAGCGTTACTTCAATAGTGCAGTCAGCGTTGGACGTTCACCGCTGCAGGTTTATAGCAAAAGCCATCTCGTACCGTTCGGTGAGATGATCCCACCCGGATTTTCGTGGTTCTTGGAGCTTGCCAGCATCCCGATGTCGGCTTTTTCCCGTGGCGCAAACAAGCAGCCGCCACTGGCTGTCGCCGGGCAGCAGGTCGCTGTCAATATTTGCTACGAAGATGTCTTTGGTGAGGAAATTATTGGCAGCCTGCCGCAAGCGGGCATTCTGGCCAACCTATCAAACACCGCATGGTTTGGCCATTCGCTGGCCCAACCGCAGCACCTTCAAATTGCCCGAATGCGCGCGGTTGAAACCGGCCGCCCAATGTTACGGGCGACCAATACCGGCATGACCGCAGCCATCGGCCCCGATGGCACCGTGCTGGCGCAACTTCCCGCCTTTACCCAAGGTGTGCTGAGGACCGAAGTAATCGCACATCAGGGCATGACGCCCTATGCGCGATTTGGTAATGCGGGATTTTTACTACTGGCCAGCGTCGGCTTGCTGCTTGGATTCTGGCGCAAGCCGCGCTGATCAATCAGGTTGCTCGCTGTCGTGGCGCTTGCTCAAGCCGCTGCTTTTCAGCCAACACCTTGGTAGCGTAACGCCGCGCCGGGTCATTCAAAGCCCCAGCAAATTGCTGCAAACCATTTTCCAAACCACCATTGCGGCGGATTGACTCTTTCAAGACACGCGCCCCGACCTGTACATTGACCACAGGATCAAGAAACGCTGCCTGATCGGATTCATCCGGCAACTTGTCGAGATGAAAACGTGGCACAACCTGCATCAAGCCCTGTGCGCCGAAGGTGCTTTGCGAGAAAGGATTAAAACCGGACTCAACACCAATCACTGCAACAATCAACAGCGGATCAAGATGCAATTCACGACCGGTTGCTTGAGCAGCGGCGAAAATTGGCACCAGCGCCTCGTCGGAAACACGGTACTTACGAGAAACAAAATCAAGAGCAGCCCGCATTTTCGGGCTAAGTGTGGCGCTATCAACACCGCTGACCACTGGAACATCTTCCAGTTCGTCGATGCTTTGTGGCTCCTCAGCCAACACTAGCGACTTCAAGCCATCAACCAAACCTGCATGGCCCATTTGAACAGCTACCAAGCCAGTAACAAAAACCAGGCCGGCAACCATCAGAAACTTCTGGAGAACTACATACAACGTGGTCATGGAACGTAACATGGCCGGTGAAATTAGGGTCGTAGTAAACATGCGACCTCCTTCATTTTTGACCTCTCCCGGAATACAACCCGGTAGGGATCGGTTACAGGAATACAGCATCGCTGTCAGGCAGATCAAACACCCGCCAAAGCTGCCCACCGCAAGGGATAGGGCACAAAACCAGCAATGTTGCACCGCAGCACAAATTGCAGTCTATTGATTACATTGGATTTTGTCAATTACGCCGACTTGCACGGCAGGAAATTACGTTGCGCCGCAACAACAAAACCCACCAGTCATGGCGTTTTACAAGGAGATCTTTCTGACTCGCCCGAAGCGCCCCAAGCGCGCTCTGCCAGATCAATGAAAAAGCTAGTAAAATCCTAGGCTTTCCGTCTTTCCGAGTGCGTCCGATGACGACCAGCAAGAAACCTAGCTTTCAAGAAATCATTCTGCGTCTGCAGCAATACTGGAGCGCGCAAGGTTGCGCTCTGCTCCAGCCTTACGACATCGAAGTCGGCGCCGGCACCAGCCACACCGCAACCTTCCTGCGTGCCATCGGCCCTGAGCCATGGAAAGCTGCTTACGTGCAGCCATCGCGCCGCCCGAAAGATGGCCGTTATGGCGAGAACCCGAACCGCATGCAGCATTACTACCAATATCAGGTAGTTCTCAAACCAGCACCGGACAATATTCTTGAGCTTTACCTCGGCTCGCTCGAAGCCCTCGGCTTTGACCTGAAGAAGAACGACGTCCGTTTTGTCGAGGACGACTGGGAAAACCCGACGCTCGGCGCCTGG